>NZ_JBDNIJ010000310.1:0-30907 GCF_041688325.1 Ilumatobacter sp. | reverse complement strand
GGTGCGTCAGTTTCGGTGGTTGCCTCGCCAGAGTTGGTGTCGGCGTCGTCACTGCCGCAAGCGGCGAAGACGAGAGCCGAAGCTGCTGTCAGGGCGAGGAGCTTGTTGCTCCGTCGGGTGGTGTTCACGTATTTGTCCTCCTGGATATGGAATACAGAAGGGGAGGTAGTTGGCAGATGCAGGAACCGCCTGCAACGTGTAAGTCGCAGCGTTCGACCGTCTCTGTGGCTGAGGTCTCCTCCCCGGTGACCTCAGCGAGAGCGACAATAACATCGATCGCCATCCAGCGTGAGAAATAAAGATGTCCGCTCCGTGAAACGTCAATCAGTCAACACGAACATGGCGTCTCATTGCCATGTATTATCAGACCGAATCAGGGGCGCTGAACTGAACAAGGCGCGCGAATTCGTCGGGATCGAGGCTCGCACCACCGACGAGTGCGCCATCAATGTCGGCCTGACCCATGAGTTCTGCAGCGTTGGCCGCCTTGACCGACCCGCCGTACTGGATGCGAACGGCGTCGGCCGTCGCGTCGTCGGTCATGTCGCGCAGCTTTTGGCGGATGGCGTGGCAGACCGATTGTGCATCTTCAGCGGTCGCGGTCTTGCCGGTACCAATCGCCCAAATCGGCTCGTACGCGACCACCAGAGCTGCGATCTGTTCGTTGCTGCGACCAGCCAGTGCGGCTTCGATCTGGCCGAGCACCTTCGACTCGGTCTCGCCCAACTCACGCTCTTCGAGGGTCTCGCCACAGCACACGATCGGAACCATGTTGTGTTGCTGAATCGCGGCAACCTTCTTGTTGACCATCTCGTCGGTCTCGCCGAAGATCTCGCGCCGCTCGCTGTGTCCGACAACGATGTATGTCACGTTGAGTTTCTTGAGGAATGCTGGCGACACCTCGCCGGTGAACGCTCCGCTGTCTTCCCAGTGGCAATGCTGCGCGCCGAGAATCAAGTCGAGTTCTTCGCTGTCGATCAACGTCTGCACACTGCGGATGTCGGTAAACGGAACATGGATCGACACGTCGACCTGCTCGAAAATTTCCTTCGGCAACAGATAGTGCAGTTTCTGGACGGTCTGGATCGCCTCGAAATGATTGAGGTTCATCTTCCAGTTACCGGAGATCAAGGGCTTGCGATTTGCCATAATTCGTCTTTCGTCGTGGGTTTCAGTTGGGGTCAGACCCCAACTGAAATGTCAGTTCTGTGAGTTGCGGAGTGCTTCAAGGCCTGGGAGATCACCGTTCTCAAGGAGTTCGAGGCTGGCTCCTCCCCCGGTGGAGACGTGGTCGACCTCGTCGTCGAGACGGAACTTTGCGAGCGCCGCAGCCGAATCACCGCCACCAACAACGGTGAACGCTTTCGTGTCGGCCATCGCCTGTGCAACCGTGCGGGTGCCCGATTCGAATCGCTCGTCTTCGAACATGCCCATCGGGCCGTTCCAAAACACCATACGGGCGTCCATGATCACGTCGGTGAATGCTGCAGCAGAGCCAGGCCCGATGTCGTAGCCGATCGAGCCTTCGCCGAGGCGACTGCCGAACTGAGCAAAGTTGCCCTGCGCATCGACACCGGTGATGTCGTCAGGCAAGTGAATGGTCTTGCCCAACTCGGCCGCCGTTGCGAGGAGCGCCTTGCACACGTCGATCTGGTCGGGCTCGTGCAGCGAAGCGCCAACAGGCTTGCCCTGCGCTGCGAAGAAGGTGAAGCACATCGCTCCGCCGATGATGATCTCGTCGACGATTTCGAGCAGCGCACCAATCACACCAAGCTTGTCGGAGACCTTCGCTCCACCAAGCACAGCAACGAACGGGTGCTTCGGCTTGTTGCGCAAACCGAGCAACACTTTCACCTCCTTCTCGAGAAGGCGACCCATTGCTGCGGGCACGTGTTGCGGCGGGCCCACGATCGAGGCGTGCGAACGGTGCGACGCGCCGAACGCATCGTTCACGTAGCCATCGATACTCTTCCCATCGGTTCCCGCGATCAGTTGTGCGACGAACTCATCGCTGTTTCCGGTCTCGCCTACATCGAACCGAAGGTTCTCTAGCAGTTCGACATCGGGTGCGAGTTCGGCGAGCCGAGCACGGACGGGGTCCATCGAGTACTTCGGATTTGGTTCGCTCCGTCCATCAGCGAAGGGACGGCCAAGGTGGCTCGCACACACGACGTTTGCGCCGCGTTCGGTCAACCATTCGATGGTCGGCAGTGCTGCTCTGATCCGGAAGTCGTCGGTGATCGACACTGCCCCGTCATCGCCATAGTTGAGGGGAACGTTGAAGTCGGTGCGGACAAGGATGCGTTTACCCGACAGGCCACCGAGGCGGAGTTCAAGGTCTTCGAGGCGTGGAATGTCACTCATGATGATGCAAGCGTTTCAGTTGGGGTCTGACCCCAACTGAAACCGGAGCATTCTCAGCGCTTGGCCGTTTTGGCAACTTTGGAACCCGTGAAGAGGGCCATGTCGACGAGGCGGTTTGAGTAGCCCCATTCGTTGTCGTACCAGCCGTTGACCTTGACCATCTTGCCGAGCGCCTGCGTCATACCGGCGTCGAAAGTACAGCTCGATGGGTCGGTAACGATGTCGCTCGACACGATCGGGTCTTCGGTGTAGCTGAGGACGTCTTTGAGTGGACCCGACTTGGCAGCCTTCTTGAAGGCAGCGTTGATCTCTTCGACCGTTGCCTTCTTCTTCAGGTTGGCAGTGAAGTCGGTCAGTGAGCCAGTCGGCAGAGGCACGCGAAGTGAGCCACCATCGAGCTTGCCCTTCATCGACTCCATCACGAGGGCGGTCGCACGTGCGGCGCCGGTCGTCGTCGGGATGATGTTAAGTGCTGCTGCGCGGGCGCGACGGAGATCCGTGTGCGGACCATCGACCAGAGCCTGGTCGCCGGTATATGCGTGGATCGTGGTCATGAGGCCTTCGACGACACCGAAGTTGTCGTCGAGCACCTTGACGAGCGGGACAATGCAGTTGGTCGTGCAGCTGGCATTCGAGATCACTTTGTGCTGGCTGACCCGGAAGTCTTTGTGGTTGACGCCGTAGACGAACGTGGCGTCGGCTTCAGAGCAGGGCGCCGAGACAATGACAAGCGGTGCGCCGGCGTCGAGGTGGGCGCCAGCAGCTCCACGCGAGTTAAAGAAGCCGGTCGACTCGATGACGACATCGACACCGAGTTCACCCCATGGCAGATCGGCCGGGTTGCGCTCGCTGAGCACCTTGAGGGTGTCATCGCCGACCTGGAGGCCACCCTTGACGACGGTCACCTGTTCGGGGAAGCGACCGAGCACCGAGTCGTACTTGAGGAGGTGAGCCATTTGTTCGAGCGACCCGAGATCGTTCACTGCGACAAAGTCGATGTCGGCACCCTGCGCTTTTGCCGCGCGGAAGAAGTTACGGCCAATACGTCCGAAGCCATTAATGCCGACGCGAACTGTCATGTGATGAATCCCTTGATCGTGGTGGAAGGTGAAGGCTCCCGAGCGGAGCGTTCGACGCACCGAGTGCGCATAGCCGACTGTAGCGGGCGCGGGCAGAGCCGTTCAGGCTTCGGTGTCGTTGATCGAAAACGAGCGATTCAGCGCGCCAGATCGCGGTGTGCTGCGCGCACCGCGACGCCGTCCGACCGGAGCCGACCTGCGAGTTCTTCAGCGACGGCGACCGAGCGGTGTCGCCCACCGGTGCAGCCGATCGCGACAGTCAGATAGCTGCGGCCTTCGGACTCGTACTGCGGCAGCAGGCTCGACAGCAGATCGTGGATACGATCGACGAAGTCGCTACCGGACGATGTCTCGAGCACGTAGTCGCTCACAGCCGGATCGTGCCCGGTCAGCGGCCGCAGCCCTTCATCCCAGTGAGGGTTCGGCAGGAAGCGCACGTCAAGCACCATGTCGGCGTCGAGCGGCAGACCGTGCTTGAACCCGAAGCTCTCGACTGCCACCTGCAACCGAGATTCGGTACCATGGTCAAACGCCTGAAGAATCCGGTCCTTGAGCTGATGCACGTTCAGGTCGGTGGTGTCAATGATGAGGTCGGCGCTGCCACGAACCTTGTCCAACTGCTTCCGTTCCAGCTCGATCGATTCGACCAAGCCGTCAGCCTGATCTGCCAGCGGATGACGGCGGCGCGTCGCGTCATATCGCTTGACGAGCTGTGCGGTTGCTGTGTCGAGGAACAGCACTCGGACGTTGTGTCCGTCGGCGCGAAGTTCTGCGACCTTGCTCAGCACGTTGGCGTGATCGCGACCGCCGACGAGGGCCAGCTTCGCGATCTCGCTTCCCGGCTTCGCAGCAAGTTCGACAAAGGTACTGACGAGCGCAGTCGGCAGGTTGTCGATGACGAACCAACCGAGATCCTCGAGCACATTGGCCGCCCCCGAGCGCCCCGCTCCCGATAATCCGGAGATGAGGACGATTTCGGCCATTGCGCCAATCTACAGGCCCCAACAAGCTGCCGCCGCCAGGGTTCGGCTGGCCGACATGCGCCATGATGTGAGCATGCATGACATCGTGATTCGCAACGGCACGATCATCGACGGGACCAACACCGCGCCATATCTCGGTGAGCTCGCTATCGACGGCGACACGATCGTCGCCGTCGGGCCACCCGGCACAGTGACTGCTGGCGGCCGTCGAGAGATCGACGCCGACGGGCAGATCGTCACGCCCGGCTGGGTCGACATGCACACGCACTACGACGCGCAGGCCACATGGGACCCATACCTCACCCCTGCCGGCTGGCACGGTGTCACCACCGTCGTGATGGGCAACTGCGGCGTCGGTTTCGCACCAGCACACGCACACAGCCGGGAGTGGCTGATTCGGCTGATAGAAGGCGTCGAAGACATCCCAGGTGCCGCGCTGACCGACGGGATCGCGTGGGAGTGGGAGACATTCCCCGAGTACCTCGATGCACTCGACCGCCGCGAGTTCATCGCCGACATCGGCGCGCAAATGCCACACGGTGCCCTGCGCGCCTACGTCATGGGCGACCGTTCGGCCGACGGCATCGAGGCCACGCCCGAAGAAATCGGGCAGATGGCCGCGCTCACCGAAGAGGCATTGCGCGCCGGGGCACTCGGGTTCTCCACGTCACGCACTCCCCTCCACAAATCGGTCGACGGCGACCTCGTGCCAGGCACCTCGGCTGACTCGTCCGAGCTCATTGGCATCGCCAAAGGGATGGCCGCTGCAGGTCACGGTGTCTTCGAGTGTGCGCTCCACCACCCCGAGGTTCCCGAGTCGTTCGGTTGGCTCCGTGAGGTTGCCAGCATCACGCAGCATCCCGTCGTCTTCAACTTCAACATCAATGATCGACACCCGGACCTTTGGAAGGACGTCCTCGGGCTCTGCGAAAAAGCGCACGAGGACGGCCTGGCCGTGCACGGCCAGGTCGCTGGTCGCCCTGTGGGCATTCTGCAGTGCTGGGATGGCACGCTCAACCCGTTCATCGGGCGGCCAAGCTTCGAGGCCCTCGCCGACCTCGATCGCGCTCCACGACTCGCCGAGCTCCTCAAACCCGCGGTGAAAGCAGCGATCCTTGCCGAGCAGCACCCCGACGCATCGGAGTTCCTGCAGTTCGTCCTCGGCAGCTGGGACAAAATGTGGGCCTTCGTCGGCGACTCCGATTACGAGCCTGACCCCGCCGACTCGCTTGCGGCACGCGCCGAGCGTGACGGCTTGTCGGCAGCATCGCTCGCCTACGACCACCTCTGTACAGATGGCGGCAACGGCCTCCTCTACTTCCCGCTGATGAACTATGGCGAGGAGACCCTCGACCCGCTGCGTGAGATGCATCTTCACCCGCTGACACGCATGGGTTTGGCCGACGGCGGGGCTCACTGCGGCGCCATCTGCGACGGTTCGATGCCGACGTTCATGCTGTCGTTCTGGGCACGCGACCGGAGCCGCGGAGAACGCATGGAACTTCCTTACGTAATCCACCGTCAGACTCAGCAAACTGCCGAGTTCTACGGCATGTACGACCGAGGCGTGCTTGCAACTGGCTATCGCGCCGACGTCAACGTGATCGACTTTGAGAACCTCAACGTCGACGCGCCGCGCATGACGTGGGATCTCCCGACCGACGCTCCCCGGTTCGTCCAGCACGGCATCGGCTACAGCTACACGATTGCGCGCGGCCAGGTCACCGTCGAGCACGACAAGTTCACGGGCGCGCTCCCCGGCCGCCTTGTCCGCGGACCCCAGCACCTCGCGTGACCGGTCACACTGTGCCAGGCACAGTGTGACCGCTACCCAGTCACGGCACTAGCTGATTTTGCGAAGGCGCAAATAAAGCAGTCGGGGGAATGCTGATGCTGCTTCGTACTGCTCGGAGATCTCAAGAAACCCGGGCGGCGGAGATGGCTCTAACATGCGCTCGATAACCAAGCCGTGCTCGGCGAGCGCGTTGACGTAGCGAGACAGCGGGCGGTGGATGAAGCGGATGAACACGTCTTTCTGCACCTGCTCGATCGTGGCGGACTCGACGAGATATGGACCCATCCGCCAATACTGCTCGGGCGGGTCGACCGTATGGTCGTTGATCCACCCCGCGTCCGGTGTCTGCAGGATTGGATGGTTGAGGAAGAAGCAGAATCGACCGCCGAGTTCAAGGACTCGGGCAACCTCAGCAATCGCGTCGTCGACGTCGTCGATGTGTTCGAACACGAGGCATGCAACAGCGGTGTCGAACGACTCGTCGGCGAAAGGCAGCGCGGCTGCGGCTGCGCGACCGTAGGCAGGGCCGCCGCCTCGTCCAGATGCGACCGCGAGGCAGTTCCATGTCGGGTCGATACCGATCACGGTGATGTCGTCCTCGACCCCGTTTGCCGCCGCAAGACGACTGACCTGGCCGTCGCCACACCCGATGTCGAGTACTCGTCGAGCACCTGCGATTTCGTGCGCTGCGAGCGGCAGGATCTGCTCTTCGTACTCTGGGTCGGCGCCGTCGGTGAAGCCTTCGATCCACCAGTCGGCATGCTCTTCCCACAGTTGATTACTCGTGTCGGCCACGTGCCGCAGCGTACGTGTGTGCACTTCCCCTCGGGCCGGAAACGGCCACATCAGTAGGTTGCGAGGGATGAAGTTCTCCATTTGGCCCAGCCCCGCTCGCCCCGCTCAAGAAGTGCTCGACCTTGCTCGGATGGGCGACACCGACGGCTGGTACTGCTTCTGGTACGCCGATCACTACATGGAGAACACCGGCGATGAGTCGTTCAAGCCCGGGCCGGTCCACGAGTGCTGGACCATCCTCCCGGCGATCGCGGCCGTGACCGAACGCATCCGCCTCGGCCCCCTGGTGTCACCGACGTCGGTGCACCATCCGGCGCTCCTGGCGAACCGCGCCGCGACACTCGATCAGCTTTCGAACGGCCGCTTCGTCCTCGGCCTCGGTGCCGGTTGGCAAATCAACGAGCACCAGGCATACGGCATCGAACTCGAAGCTCCAGGCAAACGCGTCAGCCGTTTCGAAGAGTCGATTCAGATCGTCGAGTCATTGCTCGTCAACGACCGCACCGATTTTCACGGCGAGTTCTACGACTTCACCGACGCACCGTGCGACCCAAAGCCGGTCCAGTCGCCGCTCCCCATCACCGTCGGCACCGGCAGCCCACGCATGTTAAAAATTGCAGCCCGCCACGCCACCGACTGGAACACCTGGGGTGCACCGCCGCTCGCCGCTGACTGCCACGCAGCGTTCGTCGCTGCGTGCGAATCGGTTGACGTCAATGTCGACAGCAAGCACACATCGGTTCAGGCCATGTTCTTCCTCGACGGCGACGTCGACAAGATCGCAGCGAGCCCCATGGCTGACCGATCGATCGTTGGCTCCAACGACCAAATCATCGACGCGCTCGGACAGTACGCCGCAATCGGCTTCGACGAAGTCATCGTTCCAGACTTCACACTCGGGGCCACAGCTGAAGCCCGGATGGACGCCTACGCACGCTTCCGCGAATACATCATCCCCAACGTGTCCTAAACCCCTGCCGATGCATATTTCATTCGTGATTCGGGATCACGGTTCGTCGAGGCCAAGAAAGCATGAACCCGAGTTGCCCTCCGGCAACGAGCGGTGAGGGGTGACGCTGGGATCGGCGAAGCTGGCCCGAATCAGGGGTGGAATTTGGCGTAGATGGCTTTTGCGACCGCATCGGGGAGAAAGCTGTGTTCCTTCAGGCTGTCGAGTGAGGCCCGCTTCACCTTGGTGATGCCCCCCATCTCTTTGAGCAGCCTCTTCTTGCGAACCTCGCCCATGCCCGGAATGTCGTCAAGGACGCTGACAGTCATTGCCGCACTCCGACGCTCACGGTGGAACGAGTTGGCGAATCGGTGGGCCTCGTCACGGATGCGTTGCAGCATGAACAGCGCTTCGCTCCCCCGTGGTACTTCGATTGGAGTAGATCGGCCGGGGACATAGATCTCTTCAAACCGCTTCGCCAAACCTGCAACCGGGATCTCATCGGCAAGCCCCAGTTCCTTCACCACCTTGTACGTGGCGCTGACCTGGCCCTTGCCGCCATCGACCAGCAACAACTGTGGCGGGTAGGCGAACTTGCCAGGCTTGCGTGCACCACTCTTCGGGCCCTCAATGCCGTCGCCGTCGGGTCCGGTGCGTTCGCTGACGGGCCGATCTCGCTCGTTGATGTACGCCTGCAACCGCCGCCGCACCACTTCGGCCATCGCCGCATAGTCATCGCTTTGCCCGCCGACTTCGGAGCCAACCTCGTTCACCTTGAATCGGCGGTACTCACGCTTGTTCGGCAAGCCGTCTTCCATGACGACCATCGAGCCGACATAATTCGTACCCTGGATGTGCGCCATGTCGTAACACTCGATGCGAAGAGGCGCCTCTGGAAGATTGAGCGCTTCTTGCAGTTCAGTGAGCGCCCGGCTACGGGTGTTGTGATCGCTCGCCCGTTTCATCCGATGGCGGGTGAACTGTTCCTTCGCATTCCGTTCGACCGTTTCGAGCAATGCCCGCTTGTCGCCGCGTTGCGGAACTCTGATCTGGACCTTCGAACCACGGGCCAGCTCAAGCCACTCTTCGTACACCTCGCGATCGTCGGCCTCGTACGGCACGAGCACCTGCTTCGGCACACCGAGCGCAGGCTCCTCACCGTAAAAACTTTCGAGGATTCGATTAATGAGACCGCCAGGGGTGAGATCTTCGACCTTGTCGAGCACAAACCCCTTTCGCCCGACAACCCGTCCCTTGCGGACGTAGAACATCTGCACCGACGCTTCGAGTTCGTCTTCAGCGATGCCAATGACATCGACGTCTTCGTCTTTACTCGCGACCATTTGCTGCTTTGCAATAGCTCTGTTCACGGCTTCAAGCCGGTCACGCAGACGCGCAGCCTGCTCGAACTCGAGCGATGTCGCAGCCGACTTCATATCGGCTTCGAGGCGATCGACTATCTCGTCCGTGTCACCGTCGAGGAACTGACACAGCTCGGTGACCAGTTGCTGGTACGCCTGCCCATCAATCTCGCCGACGCACGGACCAGAGCACTTCTCGATGTGGAAAAGAAGACAGGGCCGGCCGAGCCGTTCGTGTTCCTTGAACTTGCCATCCGTACACGTCCGAACCGGAAAGCTCCGGAGTAACAGGTCGAGCGTGTCACGGATCGCGTACGCGTGTGCGTACGGACCGAAGTAGCGCGTGCCCTTGCGCTTGTGGCCACGCATCACCTGGGCCCGCGGCCACTCCTCCCCCGTCGTCACAGCAAGAAACGGGTAGCTCTTATCGTCACGAAGTCGGACGTTGAATCGCGGGTCGTGTTGTTGGATGAGGCTGTGCTCGAGCATCAGCGCCTCAACCTCATTACGGACAATCGTCCACTCGACCGACTCAGCGACCTGCACCATCTGCGACGTGCGCGCATGCATATGTCGCGGGCTGCCGAAGTAGTTACTGAGCCGCTGGCGCAGATTCGACGCCTTACCGACATAGATGACGCGCCCGTGCTTGTCCTTGAACTGGTACGAGCCAGGTTCTTCGGGAATCGTCCCAGCGGGCGGCCGCTTGATCATCACATCCATCATGCCGGGTCAGGGTCCCGATCGGCGGGTACGGTTGTCAGGGATGTCCGACTATCTGCAAGCGATGTTCCGCCGCCGCCCGAATGACGGGTGGTTCAAGGCGGGCAAATACGATGCCACGACCACCGACATCATGTGTGCACTTGCGGTCGTCAGCATGTTTATCTACGGGCTCGGACGCAGCCTGTTCGAGAAGCTCATCTTCAACGCGCCAGAGGTTCGTGGCCTCGAGTTCTGGCGAGTTGTCACGTGGCCGATCGCCGAACCGCCAAGCTTCTTCGGGCTGCTCGGGGTGGTCTTCTTCTGGCTGTTTGGCCAGCAGATCGAAGCGCTCTTCGGTCGCAACAAGTTCGTCGTCTGGGTGCTCAGCGTCGCCATCATCCCGGCCGTCGTTCTCACCCTTCTCGGCGCACTGAACAACCAGTTCGACGCCACCAGCGCCGACCTCGGCCTGAGCACGATGTTTCTTGGCGGCATCTGGGTCTACGCCGCCACATACCCCGGAGTGAAGTGGTTCGAAGTTGTTCCACTGTGGGCACTCGCCGGGGTGTTCACCGGCCTGCGCCTCCTGCAGTACAGCGGCGACCGGGCGACCGGCGCCGTACTGTTCCTGCTCGTCTCGATCGCTGCTGCACTGTTCGCTGGCCGTTCGCTCGGAATGGCCGCCGGTTGGCCAATCCCGCACATCGATCTCTCAGGCATCGGGTCCGGATCATCGTCGCCAACACGGACCACCAAGTCGCGTGGCCCAAAGCGCAAGCGTTCGAAGTCATCGGGCGGCATGAAGGTCGTCGACGGCCCCTGGAGAAATGCCCCGGCACCAACTGCACCTCCGGTCGGGCCGTCCGCCGCCGACCAGGCCGAACTCGACGGCTTGCTCGACAAGATCGGCGAATCCGGCATGGACTCCCTGAGCAGCTCGGAGAAGAAGCGCCTCAACGATCTGAGCAAGCGCCTCCGCAACCGCTGACGCACACTGCACCGATCGCTTTGGCGGTCGACGGGTGAGGTTGTCGGATCCCAGCGTCCGGTTTCCTCACATCAACGAGTACGGCCTACCGGATCGGTACGCTTGACCTGCCGACTCCCTCCCGGTACCCGCAACTCGGAGGTCGACGTGGCCGAAGTTCCGCTCGAAGCTCATCGCCTCATGGCGATCCAGCACGGAAACATCTCGCTCGACCAGTTGCGCGCGGCCGGGCTCTCGGCGAATCAACTCCAGCACCTCGTTCGTCGCAACCGGCTCCTCAAACACGGCAAGTCGGTATATCGCTCCCCAAGCATGGCTGTCAGTGAACTCAGCCGCTGCGCGGCACTCTGCCTGGGTCGTCCGGCAGTGGTCATTGCAGGACCAACGGCCGGGCGTATTTGGGGGTTCCGAAAGGTGTCCCACGACCAGCGAATTCATGTGCTGATGCCGACCGGTGCGAACAGCGTCAGTCGGGATCCATCGATCATTGCGTCCCGAACCAACAGTCTCAACGTAACCGAGATCATTCGCCGCAGTGACGGGATCCGAGTGACGACACGACAGCGGACTGCGTTCGACCTCGTCGATCATCTGGATGCTGAGGACGCGCTGTCCGTCATCGAACAGGCGATGCGCGACGGTCGACTCTCGGTGGCCGCGCTCAGAGAAGTCGCCATTGAAAAGACCTTTCGTCGTCCGTCCGCGCGAAGGTTTCTCGAGCTGCTCGATCGAAGGGTAAGCGGCGGTCCTGCTGACTCCGATGGGGAGGTGCGGGTCGGCAACGCGCTTCGGGCGCACGGCGTCCGCGGTCTCATTCGTCAGCATCCAGTCGAGCTGCCGTCATACGGTTCGGCTCGATTCGACCTGGCAGTACCGCTGCTCAGTTGGGCAGTCGAGGTCGATCTGTTCCCGACCCATCAGGAAGCGGTCGGTGCGGCCAAAGATGCCGCTCGAGATGAGGCAGCGGCGCTCATCGGTTGGACCGTGCGGCGTGTCACGCAGGCGATGTACGAGCGCGAGTTCAGCGCAACCATCGAGTCGCTCGTGAGGGAGTACCGGTCCCGAATCCGCCAGTGTGACGGTTGATATGAGCATCTCGGATGCCGAAATCCGCATTCCTCACCTCGGCAGAGACTCTGCGTGGTTAGGCAGGGCTGGAGGTGGCGCGGTCGCGGGCCGCAGTCATCCATGCGTAGATCAGCAGACCGCCGGCCAGAACCGCGGCGATGTTGGCCAGCAGGTGGAACCCGAACGACTGCTTGATGAAGCCTGAGCTGAATGCGGCAAGCGCGCCACAGAAGCTCATCGTGAGGTCTGAGGTTCCTTGCACCTCGACCTTTGACTTGGCGGGCACCGACGTGGTCAACAGTGTCGATCCGGCGATCAGACCGATATTCCAGCCTAACCCCAAGAAAAAGAGGCCGATGAACATCAGCGCAGGCACGTATCCGGCAAGCACTGTTGCCATCGTCCCGCTGCCGAGCACGACGGCACCAATCTGGATCGAGCGGACACGGCCGACGCGTTCTACAGCACGGCCGACGAACGGAGCCAGGCCGTACATGCCGAGGATGTGGACCGCGATCACGAAGGCCGACAGATTGGCGTGGTCGTGGTCTTTCATGTGCGGAGGTGTCATCGTCATCACGCCGACCATCACTGCTTGCGAGATCGCCATCGCTGCGAAGCCGAGCCGAGCACCAGATGATTGAGCGATCACGTCGATCGATGCGCGAACCTGTCTGATCGGTCGTGTCCGCTCGGCGGTCGGATCGATCCCTCCCGACACGGCCAACGGGTCAGGGCGAAGTCGAGTCCACACCACCGCTGCGGCAATCAAGAACAAGAACGTGGCGAAGACAAACGGACCAATCAGTTCGTCGAGACCGATGCTGCGCGCCGCCGCCTTCTCGAACGGCGTCAGTAACGGCCCGAAGACCGCGCCAAGCGCACCAATCCAGACGATGGCGGCAATTGCCGTTGCCTGATGCTCGGGCTCGGCGAGGTCGGCAGCGACGTAGCGGCCCTGCAGCGTCGAGGCCTGCCCAGCACCAAAGAGGATCATGCCAACGACGAACAGCGGGAAGAACCGAAGTTGGCCGCCGGTGGCAGCAATCGCCCCACCTGCTGCGCCGATCAGGAGGGCTGCGGTCATTCCTGGCCGACGACCCCGACGCCGCATGAACGCCGCGAGCGGCACCATTGTGAGCGCCGCGCCCAGGGTGAACGAGGCGCTGCCGATGCCGGCGAGCCGATCGGAGCCCAACATGTCGCTCGCCAACAGCGTGACTACTGCAACCATGCCCGCCACGGCCGCCTGCCCCGGCACCTGTGCCATGCGCAACGACGTCAGCGTCCTCCGTTGCAACGCAGCCCGGTCGACCACAGCCTGCTCAATCGTCTCCGCCACCGCCGAAGCCTCCCACACCCGTCACCGCGATCTCCCCATCAGAAACCCACGGCATCGATCATCTTCACGTATCTCTGACGGGCACCGAGGAGTTCAGGCAACGCAGCGATCGGGCAAACTGGACCGCCTCAGGACAGGAGGGGGGCGAGGAATTGCCCGGTAAATGATTCCTTCACCTTGGCGACGTCTTCAGGTGTGCCTTCGGCGACGACTTGACCGCCACCGTTGCCACCGTTTGGACCGAGATCGATGATCCAGTCGGCAGTCTTGATCACGTCCAGGTTGTGCTCAATGACGAGCACGGTGTTGCCCTGATCAACCAGGCGTTGCAGCACCGTAAGGAGGCGACCAATATCTTCGAAGTGCAGGCCGGTTGTCGGCTCGTCGAGCAGGTAGATCGTGTGGCCAGTGGAACGCTTCGCCAACTCGGTGGCCAGCTTGACGCGCTGTGCCTCGCCGCCTGACAGGGTCGGCGCCGACTGGCCGAGCCGGACATATCCGAGCCCCACGTCCATCAGTGTTTCCATGTAGCGCGCGATGCCCGGCTGGTTGGAGAAGAAGTGGACGGCTTCGGCCACTGGCATGTCGAGGATCTCGGCGATGTTCTTGCCCTTGAACTCGATGTCGAGAGTGTCCCGGTTGAAGCGGGCGCCGTGGCACACCTCGCACGGCACGTACACATCAGGCAAGAAGTTCATCTCGATCTTGATCGTCCCGTCGCCTGAACAGGCCTCGCAGCGACCGCCCTTGACGTTGAAACTAAAGCGACCTGGCTGATAGCCGCGCACCTTCGACTCGTTGGTCTGAGCGAACAGCTTGCGAATCTTGTCGAACACGCCGGTGTATGTGGCCGGGTTGGATCGTGGGGTCCGCCCGATCGGCGACTGGTCCATGTCGATCACCTTGTCGAGTTGCTCAATGCCGGTGATCTTTTTGTGCTTACCGGATGGCATCTTCGACTTGTAGATCTTCTGCATCAGCACGGGCAGCAGGATGTCGCGCACCAGCGACGACTTGCCCGAGCCCGACACGCCGGTGACGGCGACAAAGTTTCCGAGTGGGATCTTGACGTTGATGTTTGCGAGGTTGTGCTCACGCGCACCGAAGATCTCGACTTCGGTTGATCCACGCGGCCGGCGGACCTCAGGGACTGGAATCTTCTTTTTTCCCGTGAGGTATTGGCCTGTGAGCGAGTTCTTCGCCTTGCCAATGCCCTTGACCGGGCCGGAGTAGACGACCTCGCCGCCGTGCTCGCCAGCACCTGGGCCGATGTCGATAATCCAGTCGGCCTCGTTGATCGTGTCTTGGTCGTGCTCGACAACGATCACCGTATTGCCGAGGTCCCGCAGACGGAGCAACGTGTCGATGAGACGACGGTTGTCGCGCTGATGCAAACCGATCGACGGTTCGTCGAGTACGTACAGCGTGCCGACCAGGCCAGAGCCGATCTGCGAGGCCAGCCTAATGCGCTGCGCCTCGCCGCCGGCCAACGTGCCAGCAGGGCGTGACAGGGTGAGATAATCGAGGCCGACGTCGAGCAGGAAGCCAAGGCGTTCGTTGATCTGCTTCATGACGCGCTCGGCGATCATGGTGTCGCGGTCGCTCAACACGAGTGCGCCGAGGAACTTCGCCGATTCGTCGATCGACATGTCGCTGACTTCGGAGATGTTCTTATCGTTGATCGTCACGGCCAGCGACGCTGGCTTCAGGCGAGCGCCGCCGCACTGTGAGCAAGCAACGAGGCGCATGTAGCCCTCGTACTGCTCACGTGCCCACTCGCTATCGCTGCCTTCGTGGCGTCGCCGGATCCACGGGATGACGCCTTCGTACTCGGTCGAATACGAGCGCGACCGCCCGTAACGGTTCTTGTAATTGACGGTCATCTTGCCCTTGACACCGTGCAGGATCAGCTTCTGCTGCTTTACAGTGAGCGTGTGCCAAGGGGCGTCGAGATCAATCTCGTTCACGTTGGCGACCGACTCGAGCATGCGCGTGAAGTACTGGGTGTGCGCGCTGCGCCATGGCGCAATCGCTCCCTCAGAGAGCGCTGCGTCGACGTCGGGGATGACCAGTTCGGGGTCGACCTCGTAGGTGGTTCCCAAGCCGTCGCAGGTGACGCACGCGCCGTAGGGCGAGTTGAACGAGAAGTTGCGATCGGCTGGCTCGTCATACGACGTACCACACACGTCGCACGCCAAGTGCTGGCTAAACGTGATCATCTCGGGATCGGCGTCCCCCTTTTGGCCTGGCTCGCGGCGCGGAATGATCTCAATTTCGGCGACTCCTTCGGCGAGGTTCAATGCCTGCTCAAGCGAGTCGGTCAAGCGACGCTCAATGCCTTCCTTCAAGACGAGGCGGTCGACCACAACTTCGATCTTGTGGTTCTCGTACTTGGCGAGACGCTCATCGCGCTTCAGGAACTCGTCGATGTCGACGGTCTCACCGTCGATGCGGGCACGGACGTATCCCTGCCCGGAGAGTTCTTCGAGCAGTGTGTCGTACTCGCCCTTGCGACCACGGACGACGGGCGCAAGCACTTGGAAGCGCATGCCTTCGTCCATCGCCATGATGCGGTCGACGATCTGCTGTGGTGTCTGACGCTGCAGCCGGGTGCCATCGTTCGGGCAGTGCTGGATACCGATGCGGGCGTAGAGCAGTCGGAGAGCGTTGTAGACCTCGGTGATCGTGCCAACGGTGGAACGTGGGTTACGTGAACCCGACTTCTGATCGATCGAAATTGCTGGCGACAATCCTTCGATCATGTCAACGTCAGGCGGATCCATCTGGCCCAGGAACTGCCTGGCGTATGCGCTCAGCGACTCGACGTAGCGACGCTGCCCCTCGGCGTAGATCGTGTCGAACGCGAGTGATGACTTGCCTGATCCTGAAATGCCGGTGAACACAACGAGCTTGTTGCGCGGCATCTCGACGTTGACGTTCTTAAGATTGTGCTCTCGCGCACCCCGGACGATGATCTTCGGTTCGTCACGCGACGACTGGTAGCGACGGGGGGTAGCGGCCTGTGCTGCGGTCGACTTCTTCGCAGCTGACTTCTTGGCGGGGGCGGACGTACTTGCAGCCATCAATGATCGACCCTATCGCCCAAAAACTGGGTCGAACAAGTGTTCAGTTCTGCCGCGTGAGCCGACCGAGTAATCTCGTCCACTCCACCGTGCCACACAGTCTCGACTGACTCAGGCCATGATCGGCGGGTGCTCGATGAGGAACGCCATGACCTCGTCGGCGGTGTCGGCGGAACCAATCATCGTCCCGTACGTCCGGTCCCCCGCCAGCTTGCGGAGTAACGGTTCGGCTGGCAGTGTCTCGGTCCAGAACGCTGTGTCGAGGAAGACCATCGGGCTCACCACGCCGAAGACGGCGTAGTGGTTCTGAGTGGCGTCCTGGAAGACCTCTTGGGTCGTTCCCGCAGCACCCGGCGAGAAGACGACACCCCTCGTCGCAATGGCGAGCAGCCCGTCTTCGCGGATCGAGTTGGCGAAGTACTTGGCGACATGCGTGGCGAATTGGTTGGTTGGCTCGTGCCCGTAGAACCAAGTCGGCACTGCGAGGCTTTCAGCGCCGTCGGGAAATGCGTCGAGTACAGCCTGGCCGGCACCGAGGTAACCATCGGACTCGCTGAAGTTGGTCTCGCTCATCAGCATCTCGATCGCTGCGTCGAGCGATCCGTCCAGATGCGGAGCAAGCCACGCACCGAGATTCGCCGCCTCCATCGCTCCTGGGCCGCCGCCCGTTGCAACGTGCCAGCCGGCTCGCGCCATCGATCGGCCAAGTTCGGCGACAGTCCTGAACGCCGGGTCGGTGCGCAGCATCGAGTGACCGCCCATCACTGCGACGACATCAGGGTGCGTCGACAGATGCTCTGACAGCGCGTCGTCGATCGCATGGTCGTGAAGTCGCTGAGCCAGAGCGTCCAGCACCGGGATGTTGTGGCCGTTGGCGTGCTTCGTGGTCCACTCATAGATTTTCGAATCAAGCGCGTCTCGCTCGAATGAACCCGGGTCGCCGTGGACCCATCCCGCCATCAGTTCGCCCTGGGCGTACAGCCGCGGGCGGTAGGTGTCGAACGGAAGGTCAGGGAGCCGCGGGAACACCACAGCACCGCCATCGAACAGATGTTGCAGCGTCGTGGGTGGAAGTCGAGTTCCGAGGAAGGCACCGCCGACACACGTGAGGGTCTCAATCTGCTCGGCCCGAGACGAGAGATCGACGCCCTGCACCACGGCCTCGTCGAGGCATCCATTGGCTTCCACGTAGGCATCGAACTCTTCGAGGCTGTGGATTTCCCGCATTGCCTGAGCGTAGAGCCACCGAGATACAACGCCCGGTGCCAGTCAGAACGTGGCGTTTCGCAGAGTTGCGAAAGGGGCCTGACCCCATGCGTACTTATCCAGCGTCGGTGAGTTCTCGGCTGAGTTCGCGGATCTCGTCGCGGAGTTTCGCGGCGTACTCAAACTTCAGCTCGGCCGAGGCTTCGTGCATTTCGGCTTCGAGGGTTTGGATGAGTCGCTGCAACTCTTGCTGCGGCAGGTTCTTGAGTTCCTGCTGCACTTTGTCGCGTTCGCGTTGACGACGTTTGTCCATACCCGGCACTGGAGTCCGCGAGTCGGGCCGCAGCATGGAGAGAATGTCACCGACGGCCTTGCGGATTGTCTTCGGGTCAATGCCGTGCTCTTCGTTATACGCCAACTGCATCTTGCGGCGGCGCTGCGTCTCGTCGATCGCTCTCGTCATCGAGTTGGTGACACGGTCGGCGTACATGACGACCTCCCCCGACACGTTTCGTGCAGCACGACCCATCATCTGAATCAGCGCCGTCTCGGACCGCAGGAAGCCTTCCTTGTCGGCGTCGAGAATGCAGATCAGCGACACCTCGGGAAGGTCAAGGCCCTCACGCAGCAGGTTGATGCCGATCAACACGTCGAACTCGCCGAGGCGCAGCGCACGGATGATCTCGATCCGTTGGATCGTGTCGATGTTGCTGTGCAGATACCTGACCTTCATGCCCTGTTCGAGCAGATAGTCGGTGAGATCCTCGGCCATCTTCTTCGTGAGTGTCGTGACCAAAACACGCTCGTTATTCGCGACGCGACCCTCGACCATCTCCATCAGATCATCGATCTGACCCTTGGTCGGCTTGATAGTCACTTCGGGATCGACGAGGCCGGTCGGACGGATGATCTGCTCGACGACCTTGGTCGACACGCGCAGCTCATAGGGGCTCGGGGTGGCCGACAGGAAGATGCACTGGTTGACGCGTCCGAGAACCTCTTCGAAGGTAAGCGGTCGGTTGTCGCGTGCTGACGGCAGGCGGAAGCCGTGCTCAACCAGCATGTCTTTTCGACTGCGGTCACCCGCGAACTGGCCGTGTAACTGCGGCACTGCGACGTGGCTCTCGTCGACAACCAGGAGATAGTCGTCGGGGAAGTAGTCGAGCAAGGTGAACGGCGGTTCGCCGTACTCGCGGCCGTCGATGTGCATCGAGTAGTTCTCGATACCGTTGCAGTAGCCGAGCTCGCTCATCATCTCGAGGTCGTACGACGTGCGCATCCGAAGGCGCTGTGCTTCGAGCAGCTTGTCTTGCTCTTCGAACTCTTTCAACCGAACCTGCAGCTCGTGTTCGATTTGGCTCATCGCTCGGGTCATCCGCTCGTTGCCGGTGACATAGTGAGTTGCGGGAAACACATGGGCACGTTCGAGCTCGCGGAGGTTCTCACCGGTGAGCGGGTCGATCATCGTGATGCGGTCGACCGTGTCACCGAACATCTCGATGCGCAACACGTTCTCTTCGTAGGCCGGGTGCACTTCGATCGTGTCGCCGCGCACACGGAAATGACCGCGCCCAAGCGTCATGTCATTGCGGTCGTACTGCATGTCGACAAGGCGGCGCAGGATATTGCGCATGTCGTAGTCGACGCCGACGCTCAGGTCGAGCAGGTTGCCCTTGTACTCCTCGGGGTTACCCATGCCATAGATACAGGACACCGAAGCGACGACGATGACATCTTTGCGAGTGAGGAGTGCAGCCGTGGTGGAGTGGCGCAGTCGCTCGATGTCGTCATTGACCGAGCTGTCCTTCTCGATGAACGTGTCGCTGCTCGGGATATAGGCCTCGGGCTGGTAGTAGTCGTAATAGGAGACGAAATACTCGACTCGGTTGTGCGGGAAAAACTCACGCATCTCCTGCGCCAACTGCGCAGCAAGCGACTTGTTGGGCGCCAGGATCAGTGTCGGTCGCTGTGTCTGCTCGATGGTCCAGGCAATCGTCGCCGACTTGCCGGAACCGGTGATGCCCAGCAGCGTCTGGAACCGCTCCCCCGCTTCGATGCCTTCAGACAGCGCCTTGATTGCTTCGGGCTGCGCTCCCGCAGGGCCCCAGTCGGATACGACTTGGAACTTGTTCTCGTTGCCGGTGTCGTAGTTGGAAAACGAACTCGACGCAGCGATGAGCGCCTGTTCGGGTGAGTGGTCAGGCACCACAGCATCGGGTGCGATGACAGCCTCGGCGGCTGTCTGCTCGCCAGTTTCCAGATCGGTGTCGGTCACCAGACCAGTCTACGATAACGAACGAACGTTCGCATCGGCCGCTTCGGCAGACAACTTCACCCGCAGTGTGGCAATTGCGTAGCCGGCCATTTCGATCACAGTGAACTCGCCGACTTTGGTGTTGATGCTGTCGCCAGCCGACGGGATCTCGTCAAGCGCCCCGATGACGTAGCCAGCAACGGTGTGCCAGTCACCTTCTGGCAGGGCCACGCCCGTGCACTCTTCGAACTGATCAGGTCGCAGCGTGCCGTTGATCAAGAAGCTGCCGTCGGCGTGGCGCACGCAGTCACCCAGGCGGTCGTCGGACTCATCGTGGAAGTCGCCAATCAGTTCTTCGAACACGTCTTCGAGGGTGACCAAACCAACAACGGTGCCATGCTCATCAACTGCGACGGAGATGTGCTTGCGTTCGCTGCGCATCTCGACGAGCAGATCTTCGAGTCGGTGACGATCGGGGGTGACCATCAGGGGTCGCACGAGGGAGCGCGCGAGCCTGGTCTCCCATTCAGCGCTTTCCAGGCGGATCAGATCTTTCGCGTGGATGAAGCCGAGGCAGTGGTCGAGATCGCCCTCGTGGATCACAATGCGGGTCCGACCCGTGCGGTGCGCTTCGGCCGCCACCTCGGCAGCGGTGGCGTCGCCAGGCATCGAAATGATGTCACGCCGGACCGTCATGGCGTCGGAGGCAGTGAGGCCTGACAGCTCGAGCGAGCGGGTCAGCAGCTGATGATCTTCGGCAGCGATGTCGCCGTGCCCGGCCGACTCGTCGAGTAGCAGGATCAGGTCAGCTGGAGAGTGTGCCATGGCACGTTCATCCTGTGGCTCTACGCCGACCAGACGGACCACGATGTTGGCGAGTGAGTTGAGGAACCAGATGATCGGCTGGAACACCCGGACGAACGCACGGAACGGGCGGGCCAGGAGCAGCGACGACTTCTCCGGATCAGAGATCGCCCATGACTTCGGCGCCATCTCGCCGACCACCATGTGGAGAAACACCACGATCGACAGCCCGATCGTGAAGCCGATGACGTTGAGCGCCGTGTCGGAGATGTCGATGAACGATCCGATCGCTCCTTCGATGAGATGAGCAATCGCCGGCTCAGCCACGGCACCGAGACCAAGTGAACACATCGTGATGCCGAGCTGGGCCCCGGCGAGCATCAGGGTCAGTTCGCGAATTCCGGCAAGAGCAGAAACGGCCCGCTTGTTCCCGTCGGCAGCAAGCTGCTCAATACGCGAACGACGGGCCGCAAGGAGCGCGAATTCAGCAGCAACAAAGAACGCATTGAGGGCCAGCAGGAAGACGGCGAGGCCAAGGGCTCCCCACTCGACACTGAAGCCAGCCTCGGCAGCGAGCGCTGCGATCATGAGTCACCCTCGCCCAAGGGGCCACGTGGTGCGTTGTGATCCGACACTCCGTCGCCATCGTCATCGCCGCGCACGATTCCCGCGTCAGGATCGAGGCGGAGTAAAACCTGGGTGATCGCGAACTCTTCGACTTCGAGTACTTCGATGTGCATCCCGTCGACGACAACTGAGTCGCCGACCTCGGCGATGCGTTCGAGCCGATCGAGCACCAAGCCTGCCACCGTGTCGTACTCGCCATCCGGAATTTGAAAGCCTGTGTACCGGTCAATCTCGTCAGGGCGAGACGTCGCTGCAACCGACCAAACGCCTGGCTCGACTTCGCGGTACTCGTCAGGATCTGCGGGGTCATACTCGTCTTCGATCTCGCCGACGAGTTCTTCGACGAGGTCTTCGAGGGTGACCACCCCAGCGGGTGCACCGTACTCGTCAATCACCACTGCCATCTCGGTCGAGTGCGACTGCAACTCAGCCAACACCACGTTGAGCCCGGCCGCCTCGGGGACAACCAGCACGTCATGTAACAGCTCGTCGATCGGCGTGGATTCATAGAGAGCACGCGGTATGCCGAGCAAATCTTTGGCATGGACAAGCCCCGTCACCTTGCCGTTGCCGTCGACCACGGGAAAGCGGGAGTGGCGCGAATCCATCAGACCGCGCAGGTCAGCCGCTGTGGCGCCAGCGTTGATCGTGACCACGCGGTTCCAGGCAACCATGGCGTCAGATGCTTCGAGGTCACCGAAGTCGATGGCTCTCTCGAGCAACGAAGCTTGCGACGTGGTCAGCTGCCCACCTTGAGCCGAGGAATCGACGATGAAGTCGAACTCATCGGTCGAGACCGAGCCGTGGAGTTCTTCGACGGGCTCGATCCCGAGGAAACGGAGGAGGCGATTCGCTGCACCGTCAAACAATTTGATCAGCGGACTGGCCACCTTCATGAACACCAAAGTCGATCCGGCGAGGCTCCGCGCCACGGGTTCAGGCTTGGCGATCGCAAGGTTCTTGGGAGCAAGCTCACCGAAGACCATCTGAGCAACGGTCGCAAACACGAACGCCAGGGCGATTCCGACGCCGATCCGGGCCGACTCGCCAACTCCGACCGCTTCGAGCAGTGGCCTGAGCGCACCCGCAATGACCGGCTCGGCAATGAAACCGAGCACCAGCGACGTGACCGTGATGCCGAGTTGCGCTCCGGAGAGCATGAAACTCAGTCGCTTGTGGACTTGGATTGCCCGCTTGGACTTGCGGTCGCCACCGTCGGCAGCCTCGACAAACTTCGCACGCCGAGACGCGACGAACGCAAACTCAGCTGCAACAAAATACCCGTTCGCCGCGATCAAGATCACGACGCCCACGAGCCCGAGAGCAATCTCCATTAGCGCAGTAAGCCCGGACTGGGAGGGTGCTGGACAGCAAACGTGCGGCTGCCCAGGCAGGGTTCGTGTTCATCGGACATGGAGATGGAGATGTTATCCACTTTTGAACGCCACCACGCCGAACCATCACCGCATCATCGACTCGAACGGCACTCTGTCAATTGCGGTCGGCCCAACTATGTTGACTCCATGAACAATTTCCATGATCTCGAAATGACGTCCATCACCGGCGAACAGGTGAGCTTCGACCAGTTCAAGGGAAACCTTGCCTTGGTTGTCAACCTCGCCAGCGCTTGAGGTCTCACGCCTCAGTACGCAGGTCTG
This sequence comes from Ilumatobacter sp., assembly GCF_041688325.1. Taxonomy (GTDB): domain Bacteria; phylum Actinomycetota; class Acidimicrobiia; order Acidimicrobiales; family Ilumatobacteraceae; genus Ilumatobacter_A. The sequence goes on along the minus strand of NZ_JBDNIJ010000310.1, from coordinate 7,846 downwards.
CGTGCGCTTCACAATGACAACGACGACGTCGTCGTGCTCGGATTCCCGTGCAACCAGTTCGCGAACCAGGAGCCCGGCACCGACGCCGAGATCTTTGAATTCGCGACCTCGAAGTTCGATGTGAACTTCCCGATGTTCTCGAAGATCGAGGTGAACGGTGACGGCGCCGCTCCCCTCTATCAGATGCTCAAGGACGCTCAGCCCGGCGAGGGCGAGACCGCTGACGTCGCCTGGAACTTCGAGAAGTTCCTCGTCGACAAGGCTGGCAATGTCGTCAAGCGGTACCCACCGCCGACCACACCAGAAGACATCGCAGCAGATCTCGACCAGTTCCGCTGATCCACTGAAACCGTTCAACGGCGGCGTTCCACCTCGGTGGTGCGCCGCCGTTGTCGCGTCAAGGCGCCCGCTCGCAGCACGCGCATCAGCGCTCTCGCGCCTCCAGCAAATCGACAACCGGAATATCCGGAGCCGGCGTCGATGCCCGGTAACGCTCAACCTGTTCGGTGCTCAACGCTGCGAAGGCCGCATCGACTTGATCCCAGTACGTCCGGCGGATGCCGGCGGTGCCGTTATCGCGTGCTGTTTCGTAGGCCTCGATCGAGGCGGACCTCGGGACGTAGGTGTAGATCACGCCGTCGACGGTGCCGTCGTCGTCGTCGAGCACGGTGATGAGATCAGTGACATCTACTCGGTCGTAGTTGCGTTCACGTCGGTCGAGATTCCCAAGCTCGTCGCCTGCTACCGAAGCCACGACCCCGTTGACTGTTTCGTCCGCCGACTCGACGACACCGAGTGCCACGATCGTGCCGTCGTCGATGTCAGTACCGTCCTCGCGCTTCCATTGCCCAGTGAAATGTATGACCCCGTAGTTCCACCGGCGTCCGTAGCCCGCCAGATCGGCTTGGAAGAAGTCCACCTTGTGGACAGCCACTCGGCCAATCGTCCGGGCCATCGACTCTGGGCCGACGAGCGAGCCGTACCCAAAGATCCAAACGGTCTCACCGGAGCGATCGATCTCGCCGGCTGGCTCCTCTGCCGGTTCGCCCGGCGGTGTTGCCGGTGTTGCCGGCAGCACGATCAATTCGTCCCACAGGCGGTCGACGGCCGCAATGAGGTCAACGAGGTCACCGGTGTTGTCGACCACGTGCGTAGCAATCTTCAGCCGGTCCTCGCGGTCCATTTGGCTGCTCACCCGATTGCGAGCGTCCGCTTCGTCCATACCGCGCTGCTCAACCACGCGTTGCACTGCGAGTTCGTACGGAATGTCGACGACGATCGTCGCAGCGAGGCCCTTGCGTGGGTTCTCACCGAGGAGTGGGAAGTCGAGCACGACGAGCCGGTCGGTCTCGACATTCTCATCGATTTGGCGCTGGACCTCCGCCTGCATTGCTGGGTGGACGATGCCGTTCAGATCTTTCAGCGCTTGTTTGTCACTGAACACGATCTCCGCGACTGCTGCACGGTTCAACGTCCCGTCGTCGTTGATGATGTGCCCGCCGAACCGCTCGGCCATTGCCGCCAGCACCGGCGTCCCAGGGTCTTGTAACTCCCGCGCAATCTTGTCGGCGTCGACAATCGCCGCGCCTCGCTCGGCGAACAGCTTCGACACTGTCGACTTGCCCGCTCCGATTCCACCTGTCAATCCAACGACGATCACGACGACATGGTGCCAGCCGCCGCCCCCTCGGACCAATCCGTCGCTGCCACTTCGTCTGGCGTCGGCCCAATAATCCAACCAAACGGGGGGCACGAAGACGAAATGGTGCCGCACATCATCTGAACTTTATTTCGACGTCAGGCCGTCTCAGGACCGCCGACGAGCAGAAAAACGAATGATGCCCGACTCAAACGAGTCGGGCATCATTCACTTCAGATTTGCTGCGCCGAAGCGCATCAGATCACTCGGTTACAGGAGTCTCTTCGGCTGCGTCTTCAGCAGGAGTCTCTTCGGCTGCTGCCTCAGTAGGTGCCTCTTCGGCTGCTGCCTCAGCAGGTGCCTCTTCGGCTGCATCTTCGGTCAGAGATGCGCCACCTGCCGCTGCCAGTGCTGCGGCGACTTCGCCTTCAACGGTCGGAGCTTCGGTGCCTTCGCCTTCGGCACCTTCGCCGTAGTACTCGGTCCATGCGGCTTCGGCCTCGGCCGATGCCTCACCCTGGACGTAGTTGCCCTCGGTATCGACCTCGAAGTGCTCGCGGTACTCGGCAGCAAGCTCGCCACCTTCGGCGGCCTGCTTGATCGAGAGGCTGATGCGGCGACGAGCCAGATCGAGATCGATGATCTTGACCCACAACTCTTCGCCCGGCGTGACGACCTGCTCAGGGCTGTCGACATGGTGTGCCGACATTTCTGAGATGTGCACGAGGCCTTCGATGCCGTCTCCGACCTGAACGAATGCACCGAACTGCACCAGCTTGGTGACTCGGCCGTAGACGAGCTGACCAACCTGGTGGCCTTCGGCAAATTCTTGCCATGGATCCTGCTGCGTTGCCTTCAGCGAGAGGCTGATGCGCTCGCGGCTGAAGTCGACGTCGAGGACCTGCACCTTGACCGGGTCGCCAACGGTGACGACGGAGCCGGGATGATCGACGTGCTTCCAAGAGAGCTCAGACACGTGGATGAGTCCATCCATGCCGCCGAGGTCGACGAATGCACCGAACGACACGACCGAGGACACAGTGCCCTCGCGGATCTCGCCAACCTTGAGGTTGGTGAGGAACTGGTCGCGGGTCTCCTTCTGATTCTCTTCGAGGTATGCCCGACGAGAGAGGACGACGTTGTTGCGGTTCTTGTCGAGCTCAATGATCTTGGCGTGCACCAGCGTGCCGATGTACGGCGCAAGGTCACGGACACGACGGAGCTCGACGAGCGATGCGGGCAAGAAGCCACGCAGGCCGATGTCGACGATGAGACCGCCCTTGACGACTTCGATGACCGGGCCGGAAACGACTTCGTCGGCTTCCTTCTTGGCTTCGATGTCGCCCCAGGCACGCTCGTACTGCGCACGCTTCTTCGAGAGGAGGAGGCGACCTTCCTTGTCTTCCATCGTGAGCACGAGTGCTTCGACGGATTCACCCATCGAGACCACTTCGCTCGGGTCGACGTCGTTACGGATGCTGAGCTCGCGGCTCGGGATCACGCCTTCGCTCTTGTAGCCGATGTCGAGCAGGACTTCGTCCTTGTCGATCTTGACAACAATGCCGTAGACCATCATCCCGTCTTTGATCTCGACCATGGTGCCGTCGATCGCGTCAGCGAAGGACATGCCGAGGTCGTCGGAGGTGATTTCGCGAGGGGTGTAGTTGCCCTCATCATCGAAGGTGCCAAACAGGCTTTCGGCGGCCGGAGCGGCTGTGGCTTCCGGGTTCTCTTCGATGTGGGTCTCTTCGGAGACTGGCGTAATGGTGTCGTCGGACAAGGGGATACTCGTTTCGGATACGGATCTTGAGATGAATGGATGGGATCGCGACGCCGCTTCATCGGCGGCATTGCAGTCGCCAAGCGTATCGGGCTGCGGCCTCGCCAGCACGCGGTCCTCGAGCGCTCAGCGGGAGGCGATAACGAGGAACTCAGGCGACTCGGTCGTGGCCGGATGAGACCCGTACTGGCCGGGCTCGACACTGCAGATCGCATCGATCATAAAGCCGTGTGTGCCGAGCAACAGTCGCAGCTCTCGGGGGGTGTAGCAGCCGGTCCACAGATCGACGGCTTTGGGCTCACCGGACTCGCTGCGGATCTCCGTTCGCTCATGGCTGACGCCCGTGTCGGCATCGAACTCAGCATCGTCGTGATACTTCACGGCGAAGTACGCGTTGAAGGCACTCAGGGCGAGCCGACCGCCAGGTCGGACCGCTGCCGCCATCCCCGCGACGACTGACGAATCATCTCCGCCAGCAGTCATCATCCCAAATGCCCCCTGGCAGAGGCAGATCACGGCGTCGAATGCATCGGAGAACCCCAAATCTCGGGCATCCCCTCGTGCAAATGTGGCCACCTCCAATGACTCGGCGCCCGCAGCCGCCACCGCAATGTCGACGAATCGTTGACTGATGTCGACACCGTGAGTAACGATCCCGCGCCTGGCGAGCTCGAGCGAATGGCGACCGGTGCCGCACCCGACGTCGAGCACCCGATCGCCTGCGGTGAGCCCGAGTGCTGCGACGACGTGATCGACCTCCTGCACCGTGCCCTTGGTGTGGGCGTACCGGTCGTACGCCATTCCCATGTAGTCGGCCAACGGCTCGAACCAGTGGTCAGTCATCACAGAGTTGCGAAAGGGGCCTGACCCCAAACGCAACTATCCCTTGGCTGCTGCCCACGTGTCGCCCCAGCTCACGTTGACTTCGAGGGGTACATCGAGTTCGGCGGCATCGCGCATGATGTCGATCAGTAGTGGGCCGACCGTGTCCTTCTCTTCTGGCGGTACTTCGACAAGCACTTCGTCGTGCACCTGGAGAATGAGGACGCTTTTGTGGCCCTTGGAGACCAACTCTTCGTCGATGCGGACGAGTGCCACCTTGAAGATGTCGGCCGCGAGGCCCTGGATCCCGGCGTTCATTGCCTGCCGCTCCCCCGCTTGACGCACCCGGAAGTTCGCGTTCATCAGCTCGGGAATCGGGCGACGACGACCGAACAGCGTTTCGGTGTACCCGCGCTCGCGAGCCTCTTCGACCGTCGAGTCCATATAGGCCTTTACGTTCGGGAACGCTTCGAAGTAGGCCTCGAGGATCGGTGCAGCCTCGTCAACCGGGATGTTCAGTCGCTGCGCAAGCCCGTAGGCCTCCATGCCGTACGCGAGGCCGTACGACACCATCTTGGCCTTGGAGCGCTGATCGAGCTTGACGTCTTCCGGGGCCACACCAAACACGCGAGCGGCGGTGGCATTGTGAATGTCCTGACCGGTGGTGAACGCTTCGATCAAGCCCGGGTCGGACGCAAGGTGGGCAATGCAGCGCAGCTCGATCTGGTTGTAGTCGGCAACGAGGAGCTCGGTGCCCGGCGATGGGATGAAGATCTTGCGGAACTGACGACCCTGTTCGCTGCGCACGGGAATGTTGTGCAGGTTTGGCCGGTCGGATGAGAGCCGGCCGGTCCGCGCGACGGTCTGGTTGAACGTGGCATGAATGCGGTTGTCGTCGGCGACTTCGTGGAGCAAGCCTTCGCCGTATGTGCCGCGCAGCTTGTCAACTTCGCGGTGCCGCATGAGTGGGCCGAGAAACTCGGGCCACTCTGGCATCAGCTTCTCGAGCGTCGATGCGTCGGTCGATGGGCCCGTCTTCGTCTTCTTCAGCGGGGTCAGGCCCTTCTCGTCGTACAGCAGCTCACGCAACTGCTTCGGCGAGTTCAGGTTGAGGTCTTCCTTACCTGCGACTGCCCTGAGTTCCGCTGCCAGTTCTTCGACCTCGGCCTTGAGGCGCTCGTTCAGGCTACGCAGTTCGTCGATGTCGACGCCGACACCGAAGTGCTCCATCTTGGCAAGCACCAGCACGAGTGGGTTCTCCATCGTGTCGTACAGCTCAGCCATGCCCTGCGCTTCGAGGCTCTCATGGATCGGCACAGCGAGATGGTGCACGGCCAGAGCGTTGCGCCCGGCCACTTCGGCATCACTCATCGACGTGCCGTCAAGGTCGAGTTGCCCTGACTTGGCTGCATCGGACGGACGGGCGAACTTCGTGTACTTCTCGATCAGGTCGGGCAACGCATAGCGGGCTTCGGCCGGGTCGATGAGGTACGCCGCAATTGCGGTGTCGAGCGTGAGGCCGCGCACTTCAATGTCGAGCTGGAGCAGCGAGCGCATCATTTCTTTGACGTTGTGACCACGCACGTTGGTGTGGGCCGCCAATGCTGCGCCAACGGCCTCGTCGCCGAGCAGGCCTGCGGGCACCCATGCGACTTCGGACGACGAAGCGTCGGAGACCACTGCGATGCCTGTCAGGAACGAACGGCCAGGTTCGCCCGTCCACGCAGCCGACAGGTCGAGATGCTCGGCAACCGCGATCAGCGCAGCAGCATCGGCGGGCGCTTCAAGAATGGTGACTTCAGCGACGATCTCTTGGCGTTCTTCGCCTGGGCCGAGATCGACGTTGCCACCGAGCGAGGCAAGCGCCTCGGTGATTCGGCCGCCGAGGGCACGGAACTCGAGGAACTCGAAGAGCCGCTTCATCTCAACGGGGTCAGGGGAAGAGCCGAGCCCGGTCGGCGCCGAGCGATCGGTGAAGTCGACATCAACCTCGACACCGTCAATCTCGACGGTGAGCGGCGCGTCGAAATGCAGCATCATGAGGTCGAAGTTCTTGCGGGCGCGTGCTTCGTTCTCGATGAGGCTCGATTTCAGCTTCGGCGTCTGTTCGTCGACGTTGGCAAAAATGCCGTCCAGGCCGCCGTACTTGTTGATCAGCTTGGCGGCAGTCTTCTCGCCGACACCGGGAACACCAGGCAAGTTGTCCGATGTGTCGCCACGCAGCGCCGCGTACTGCACGTACATCGCGGGCGTGACGCCGGTCTTCTCTTCGATGCCAGCCTCGTCATACAGGGCGTAATCACTGACGCCACGCTTGTTGTAGAGAACCCGGACGTGGGGATCGCTGACCAACTGGTAGCTGTCACGGTCACCGGTGACGATGATGACGTCTTCGCCGAGGTCGGTGAGCTTGCGAGTCGCCGTCGCGATCAGATCGTCAGCTTCCCAACCGACCTGGTCGATCGAGGTGATCCCGAGGGCGTCGAGCACTTCGCGGACGAGGCCCATTTGCTGGCGAAGGATGTCGGGTGCAGCGTCGCGCTGGGCCTTGTATTCGGGTTCGGCCTTGTGCCGGAACGTTGGTTCGGGCCGGTCGAACGCGACGAGAATGCCGTCGGGCTGTTGGTCCTTCAGGACATACGCCAGCATCGAGGTGAACCCGAAGACCGCGTTCGTGACCTGGCCGCTGGCCGTGGCCATGTCGGTCGGCAACGCGAAGAATGCTCGATAGGTAAGCGAGTTGCCGTCGACGAGGAGCGTCGTTCCCATCAGCCGGCGTCCGGGCGAAGCGAGCCGTCGAGAATCTGGTCGGCGACGTCACGCATCCGGGATCGCTCGCTCATCGCCGTTTTCTGGATGAACTGGAACGCATCGTTCTCGGTCATGCCGAGTTCGTCAATCAACACGCCCTTGGCCCGCTCGATGAACTTGCGGGATTCGAGCTGTTCGCCAAGTGCGCTGATTTCACCGGTCAATTCGCGCAGCTCGCGGAAGCGACCCATCGCAACTTCGATCGCCGGAACGAGATCACTCCGCTGGAACGGCTTCACAAGGAATGCCAGGGCGCCCGCATCGCGAGCCTGTTCGACGACTTCACGCTGGCTAAACGCGGTCAGCATCAGCACGCCGCAAATCTTCTCGGCGTTGATGATCGCGGCCGCTTCAAGGCCGGTCATGCCAGGCATCTTGATGTCGAGGATCGCCAGGTCGGGCTGCAGATCGCGGACGAGTTCGACCGCCTGATCGCCGCGGCCTGTTTCGCCGACGACGTCGTAGCCCTCTTCTTGGAGGGTTTCGCGAAGGTCCATGCGAATGATGGCTTCGTCTTCGGCAATCACGACGCGCAAGGGCATGGCTTCAGTATGGACCAGCTGCCCTTGGTTGCAACGAACGACACACCTCCCCGAACTACTCGGGACCCGTTACTCAAACGGCCTTGAACGGCACAGAACGCGGTCGTTCGGCTACCTGGCGCTGAGCATCTGGTCGAGGAGCTCGTCTTGCTTCTGTTCCAGTTCGGCGATCTCGGTGATCATGCGTGAACGATGCTTTGACATGTTCTCGAAGTTGCCCTGAGCCGATCGAGCGTCGAAAGACGACGACGC
>NZ_JBDNIJ010000309.1:0-7906 GCF_041688325.1 Ilumatobacter sp. | reverse complement strand
CTGGTGAGCCTGCTGTTCGCGTCGGTGAGTACCTCGGGAGGGGTGCAACTATGGGGCGAAGTTCAATGGGACCCGACACCGCTGGAGCGCGGTCCTATCGAGTTCGATGGTTCGTTTGAATCGACGGATTTGTCGCTGATGTTTGACGAAGCCGATGCGCCGCCGTCCGAGCTTCCCGGTTGGATTGAGGCGATTCTTCGCGTCGTCGTCGTGGTCATCGCGTTTGTGGTCGCGATTGCCTTGGCCATTATGGGATGGAGGAACCGACCACGTCTGCGTTGGCGACGCCGGCCAGCGGGCGGTGAGGATTTCGAGGTGCTCCCCGACGTGGCTGCGGCGGTTGTCCAGGAAGCGGCTGCGCAGCGGGCCGCACTCCTCGCTGGCATGCCGCGCAACGCAATCGTGCAGTGTTGGTTGCGACTCGAAGGCGACGTGGCTGCAGCCGGCCTCTTGCGCAACCCGGCCGATACATCAGTCGAGTTCACCGAGCGTGTTCTGGGCCGCTACACCGTCGATGCAGAAGCGATTCAGGAACTGGCTGGCCTCTACCGCGAGGCTCGGTTCTCTGAACACCCGCTCGATGAGTCGGCGCGCCGATCGGCGCTCGATGCGCTTGACCGTCTCCATCAGGCCCTGAGCGTGGCGTCCGCGAAGGCGCGTTCGGTCGACGAACTTGGTGCCGAGATGCCAGCCAACCCGTCGGCTGGAGTTCCAGGGTGAAGGAACGTGCCGGCCAGCGGGTCGGTGTCACCGTCGGTGCCGGAACGGCCACCGGAGTCGCGATGGTGCTCCTCGGTATGGAACCGCGCCTCGCCCTCGTCGGGTGCGTCGTTGTCGCCGTGAGTGCGACGGTCTGGCTCCTCGTCGACCTGGCAAACGTCGTCTCGCCGGTTTTTTGGCATAACTACGGCACGGTTGCGAACACGTCAGCGCGTTCGGATCGAAGTGTGCAGATGCTGCAGACCCGGCTTCGCACGCCTGCTCGCCGACGCCGTCGGACAGCGGTGCTGGAGCATGGCCGTGCCGATCCAGCCGACGAGATCACCGTCACCCTGCTCGACGTCATAGAGGACCACCTCGTGACCGAACACGGCATCGACATGTTGCTTGACCCTCACGCTGCCGCCGAGGCGCTCGGCCCCGAGCTGACTCGGTTCGTCACTGATTCGACGTCCCGTCGGTCGATGGCGCAACCGCGGACGTTGGCTCGCACGCTCACACTGATCGAGGACTTCTCGGATCAGAAGCATCTCGCATAAAGGACACCCACATGGCACCCCTCGAAATTTCCCAGGTCTCCGAGTTGGCGGCATCGATTCTCGACGAAGTCGAAACCGCAGTGATCGGTAAGCGCGAAGCGTTGACCATGGTGCTCAGCGGCATCCTCGCGGGCGGTCACGTACTCCTCGAGGACTTTCCTGGGCTCGGCAAGACGCTCGCAGCCCGCTCGTTCGCCCAAACCCTGGGCCTCGATTTCGCGCGGGCCCAATTCACCCCCGACCTCCTCCCTGCTGACCTGACCGGATCGTTCATTTTCGATCAGCGGGTGAGCGAGTTCTCCTTCCGGAAGGGCCCGTTGTTCACCGGTTTACTGCTCGCAGACGAGATCAACCGAACTCCGCCCAAAACGCAGGCTGCACTGCTTGAAGCAATGCAGGAGCGGCAGGTGACCGTCGAAGGGGAGACGTTCCAACTGGAGCGACCGTTCCACGTCCTGGCCACGGCTAATCCCGTCGAGTACGAAGGCACCTACCCGTTACCCGAGGCCCAGCTCGATCGTTTCATGCTCCAGATCAGTTTCGGATACCCCACTGCCGACGAGGAATGGGGCGTGCTTCAGCGCAGGTTGGCCCGACGCCAGGAAGAGCAGACGCTGCGTCCAGTGATCGACGCTCCGACCTTGTGTGCAATGCAAGAAGCAGTCGAACGTGTCGACGTCGACGAGAGCGTCGGCCGATATTGCGTTGCATTGGCAGCTGCCACTCGGAGTCATCCTCACGCATTGATGGGTTCGTCCCCGCGTGGTGCCCTCGCGCTGATGCTGGTCGCCCGTTCGTTTGCGGTGGTGGCTGGCCGGGACTTCGTCACCCCTGAAGACGTCAAGGCCGTCGCCGTGCCAGTGCTCGCCCACCGCATCGCGGTGAAGCCCGAACTCTGGATGAGTAATTCGAACGGCGCGTCGGTCGTCGCAGGGGTGCTCGGGTCGGTGGCTACCCCGGCAGCGCTTGAAGTCGATTCTAGGACAGATGCGACGTGACAATGTCCAGCGCGTCGGAGTGGCGCTCGAGTCCGGCGCACTTCCGTGCAGTGGCCGTCGGAATAGTCGGTGTTGCTGCCGCCTTGCTCTTTCGTGTCCCAGCACTCCTCGTGATGAGTGCTCCGTTCGGAGTTGTCGCCATCTGGTCGGCGGCGACACGTCCTCGCGCTGAACCATCGTTGGTCGGCGAGATCGTGCCGACGACGATCCGCGAGGGCGAGGCAACGACGTGGACCGGTCGTCTTTCGAACCTGACGGACGTGGACCATGTCGTTGCGCTCGCGCCGACCCGCGCGTGGATCGAAACGCGGCCCCGATCAGGGGTGGTTGCGACGTCGGTTCGCAAGGGCGATGCGACAGCCAGCGTCGCGATTCCGATGCGCTCCACGCACTGGGGACGCCACGAGATCGGCCCGATCAATGTCGTCGCGGTCAGCTCGTGGGGAGCGTTCCGATGGCGGGCGCTTGACATCGGGTACGGCCTGACGACGCTTCCGTTGCCCGAGGTCTTCGATGCCGCGCCTCCGATGCACCGCGCCAACGGCCTCGTCGGTCTCACCCGCTCGGCGCAACCCGGCGATGGGAACGAGTTCGCCGGTATCCGACCATTCCAGATCGGCGATCGACTTCGCCGAATCAACTGGCGGCGTTCGTTGCGCAGCGGCGAGCTGCATGTGACGTCGACGTATGCCGATCAGGACAACCACGTCGCATTATTCGTCGACGCGCTCGCCGACGTCGGAACCTCCGGTGGGATCGACGGGGAGGCATCGAGCCTCGACACCACCGTGCGTGCTGCAGGCGCGATCGCTGAACACTTCCTACTGCGCGGTGATCGTGTCTCGCTCCGCGTTTTCGGCTCATTTGGCGATGCGCGCGTCCCCCCGGCAAGCGGTCGGGGACACCTGCGCCGGATCCTTGACGTGCTCGCCTCGATCGAGACGGACGCCAGCCGCCCTCGCTCCCTGCGGATCGGCAATGGTGCCGTTCCCGGCGATGCGTTGGTGATCATGTTGTCGCCGCTCATCTCGCCAGCGGCGCTCGACCGAGCGGTCTCCGTTGCCAGCCACGGTCTCAGCGTCGCAGTGGTGGACACGCTGCCTGAGAACGTGCACGTCGTTGACGATCCAACGGCGGAACTTGCCTGGAGAATCCGCTTGCTCGAACGACGCCGCGAGATTCGAACCGTCCAGCAAGTCGGTGTGCCGGTCATTGCCTGGCACGGCCCGGGCAGCCTCGATCCGTTTCTGCGCGAGATGGCACGGCGCTCCTCGGCTCCGAGGATGGCTCGCCGATGAATCGGCTGTCGCTCCAACAATGGGTTGATGAGTTTCTCGCCACGAGCCGTCAGCAGTGGCTGTTGCGTCTCGTTGTCGTTGTCGCACCGGTCGGGGCGGTCCTGGCCGCCGCAGCAGCGACCGGCGCGTGGTGGCCTTTCGGCTTGTTGATGGTGACCGTCCTTGCGACGGTCTCGGCAATTCGCCCCGACACGCACACAGCACTCGGCGTTGTTGTGCTGATCGTTTGGCACTGGTCTGCACGGGTTGATGCTGTCGATACGCCTTGGCTGCCTCTCGTTGGCATCTGCCTGCTCGTGTTCCACTCGGTGGTCGCGTTGTTGGCGACCATTCCGACCGGGGGCGAGGTCCCGAACGCCACCCTCGGCAGTTGGCTGCGGCGTACAGCACTGGGTGGGGGCGCGGCGCTCGGCATGTGGGCTCTCGTCGTGGTGTTCGACCGTGGTGACGCGGCCGGCAATGGCGTGCTCACCGCATTGGCCCTCGCGGTTGTTGTCGGCGCCGCGGTGCTGGTCCGATCGCGCAGCGTTGACCAGATGCAGTAGCTGTTCAGATCAACGTTGCCAAGCCTGTGGGGCTCGCGGCAACAGAGCTTCAGGGGCGGAACGTTGCGGCGATGCGGGACTCACCGAAGCGTCCGACGATCGACATCCCGGCGGTTGGCGGCACCATGCCCGTGCAGGTTCCGGTGATGACCAGTTCGCCGCAGGCGATTGGTGTGCCCCACTCGATTGCCTTGCGGGCAACGAACTGCAGCACGTTGAGCGGGTGCCCGAGCGCGCTGGCACCCGTCGCGGCCACCCGCTCGGTGCCGTCGATGTCAAGCGCCACCACGAGCTGATCGAGCGCTCTGATCTGCTGCTCGTCGAGGCCAAGTGAGTGTCCCTGGACAATGACCGACGACACGGCGTTGTCGGCAATCAGGCTGGGAGCACCAGGGCGAACCAAATCAGTGAAACGCGAGTTGACGAGCTCGAAGCAACCAACGGCGTCGACCATCGAGGCGAGTTCGAGCGGGTCGTCCGGTATCTCGGTCAAATCGGTCAGTGGGATAAATCCGACTTCGACCTCGACGCCTGCTGGACCGACGAACCACTCGCTGAGCGAAATGTCCACCCCGTCGGAGAGCACGCGGTTGAGGTGCGGCCGACCAACGAACGGGGCATCGATCCCCAAGAATTGCTGCCCCATGGCGCTGGTTGCGCCGACCTTCCACGGGCCGAGCTGCACGCCGCTCAGCCGATGACCAGCCTGCTGGATGGCGTAACCCTCCTCCACGTTGCTCGGCTTCATCTCATCTGGAAGGCCTTCGATCGGCTGGCGGTCGTTGAATGCCTCGAGCAGCATGTGTGCCGCCTGGTCGATTGCGTTCATCGTTGTGCCCGTCTGATTGCTGTGCTCACTTGGGCAGTTTCACTGTCGGACATCGGTCACGACGAATCAGTCGAGTGCAAGATCCGGGTGCTGGTGTCACTAGGTTCGCGAACGCACATCTGCACCTACACCCACACACTTAGCCCGACTGCCCGCCTGGTCCAGTCGGGCTCGATTCCCAGGAGTTCTCCCATGCGCGAAGCAGTCTTCGTTTCATACGCCCGTACAGGTCTGGCCAAGGCCGGCCGTGGTGGTTTCAACATGACCCCCGCAATGTCAATGGCCGCACACGCCATTAAGAGCGCCGTCGACAAGTCGGGCATCGAGCCCGGCCAGGTCGAAGACGTCGCCCTCGGCAACGGTGCCCACGGTGCTGGCAACCTCGGTCGCCTCGCCGGCCTGCTTGCCGGTTTGCCCGTCAACGTCGGTGGCAACACCATCCAACGGCACTGCTCGTCGGGCCTCAACTCGATCGCCATCGCTGCGAACCACATCAAGTCCGACGGCGTCGACATCGCGGTCGCCGGTGGCGTCGAGTCGATCTCGATGCCGAACCCGGGTATGGGCGGCAGCACCAACATGGACCCCGCACTGTCGGAGATGTACCCGGCCGTCTACATGGCAATGATCGAAACGGCCGACATCGTCGCTGAGCGCTACAACGTGAGCCGCGACTATCAGGATGAGTACTCGTTCGAGTCGCAGATGCGGATGGCGCGGGCACAGGAGAACGACCTGTTTGCTGACGAGATCGTCCCGATGGAGACGAAGATGAAGCTCGTCGACCGCGAAACCAAAGAAGAGACCATCGTCGACGTCACCGTCGATCGTGACGAGTGCAACCGTCCCCAGACCACCCTCGAAGGTCTGCAGAAGCTCGGCCCGGTTCGCGGCGAAGGTAACTACGTCACCGCCGGCAACGCCAGCCAACTGTCTGACGGCGCTGCCGCTGTCGTGATGATGAGCGACGAAGAAGCCAGCAAGCGCAACATCGAGCCGCTCGGTGCATTCAAGGGCTGGGCCGTTGCTGGCTGCGAGCCCGACGAGATGGGTATCGGCCCGATCTATGCCGTGCCGAAGCTGCTCGCGCGTCACGGTCTCACCGTCGACGACATCGACATTTGGGAGCTCAACGAAGCATTCGCCTCGCAGTGCCTCTACAGCCGTGACAAGCTCGGCATCGACCCCGCCAAGTACAACGTCAACGGCGGCTCGATCGCCATTGGCCACCCCTTCGGCATGACCGGTACCCGCTGCGCCGGCCACATCCTGCAGGAAGGCAAGCGTCGCAACGCCAAGTGGGGCGTCGTCACGATGTGCATCGGTGGAGGCCAGGGCGCCGCCGGTCTCATCGAGATCTACTGATCACCTGATCACCTGAACTGACCTGAACTCCGCGTTTGATCCCCACAACGGCGGTCGGGCGCGGAGTTCGTCGCGTCTGGCGCTCCACTTCTGCTCGGCGAGTTATCGGCCTGTCGGCAAGGGCAGAGGGCCCGTTATAACCCACCTGGTTGTGGCCTGTTCGAAGTTCAGCGGGCCTGGTGTTGCCATGTGAGAGAACTCGTAGCGGAAGCCGGCACGCTGCAACGTCCGGTTCGGGGCGACGTTGAACGCGTTCGGTTCGCAATAGAGCCGGTCCAGACCCAATACCTGAAAGAAGTGTCTGACTGCCAAGATCACAAAGTGGGCACCGAAGCCACTTGCCCGATCGTCTGGATCGGCAATGTGTAGGTGCATGAGGGCTTGGCGGCCAAAGTCGATCTGATCGACGTTGCTCCATCCCACGACCTCGTCATCGACAAGCCACATCACGCCGTAGCCCTGCCGCTCCTCGATCGGACGTTCGAAGTCGAGCCGGTAGGTCTCTTTCCAATCCTTGCGCTTGGGAAGAAGCGACCGGTCGACTCCGAGCTGGCGAAGAAAGTCGTCACTCGAGTCGTGGAAGTAGGCAATCCTGCGGTCAACGTCGTCGAGGTCCATCGGCCGCACGGTCATCAGCGGGCTGAGGGCACCGTCAGCATTCACGACCAGAACACATCGAAGGTGTGATTTGCTGTCCGACTTCATCGACGGCTGTTGGCCAGCGGATACCGAGCCGGCAGGTGCTACAACCTGGTGAAGTTGTAGGCCAGGTGTGACTTGACGAAGCCAAGGCGCAGATACCACTTGTGGGGCCAGTCGTCGAGATCTGCTCCGAGGAAAGCGAGCCGACACCCGGCATTTTGGCCCCGCCGCAGGCCCTCGTTGATGAGCGACTGCGCGTAGCCGCGGCCCCGAAAGTCTGGATGGGTGAACAGATTTTCTAGTTGGGTAATGCCGCTCTCGGCGTCAAAGTAGAAATCCATTCGTGCTGCGATCTCCGGACCTTCGAACACAACGAGGCGTGCCACTTCCGCCCCGCGGGCGTACAAGTGAATGCGATCGGCGAGCTGGGCGTGGACGTCGTCAGCTGAGTGGGGGAGCAGCAGTTTCCATTCTCGCAGGAGGGCAGGGCGCAACTCCTCGAGCGACACCTCTTGGACGTGGTGCTCTGGGGGCCCGCCTGGCCCGCCGCGATAGATCATCGTCGTGATCGTCTCGCGCTCGTAACCCGCCGCCGTGAAATCATCGCTCAGCTCGAGGCCGAGCGCGTCGTCAATCACGGATATCTGTCGATGCTGGAGACCAGCGCCACCCATCGCATCGTCCACGGTTGACAGAATGTCAGCGCTCAATGCCGTTGAGGTGACCACGGCTCGGTTGTGATCGTGGGAACTTGGGAAATCGCGTTGGAGGAGAACAAAGCCCCACGGCAGGTCGATGACGTCAGTGGTTTGAGCCCGAGCGAATCGCTCCTCGAACGCTGCAATCTGATCGGTATCTGAGCCTCCCATGGTGCGAAGGTATCGGCCGGCGGCAGGCCAGAGTCGTTGATGCGAATTGGCCCGCCGTGAATCGGCCAGTCTGATCGCTGTCGTGCTGTCGTGCTGTCGTG
>NZ_JBDNIJ010000308.1:0-1947 GCF_041688325.1 Ilumatobacter sp. | reverse complement strand
GTTCGCGCTCATCGAGAGCGGCTCCGGGCACAGGGCTTGCGCCCAGTCCAGTTCTGGGTGCCCGACGTCCGATCACCCCAGTTCGCCCAACAAGCGCATGAGCAGTCCGTCGCCGTCGCGGCCAGCGGCATCGAGGCCGATGACCAAGCCTTCATCGACGCACTCGGCGATGACGAGTGAAACGCGGCGAGATCTGGACCGCTCCTGCCGGCAGCGGTTACGCCGGCAAACCACGACCGGTCGTCATTGTCCAAGATGACCTTTTCGACGCAACTGCGTCCGTCACGATCTGTGCGTTCACCACTGACGAAACCGATGCTCCTCTGTTTCGGCTACCGGTCGAGGCCGATGCGACAACAGGAATCCGACAACCGAGCCGACTGATGGTCGACAAGATCACCAGCATGCCGCGCTCCGAGCTCGGCGAACGGATCGGTCAGTTGTCCGACGACGATCTGGCAAGACTCGGCCGTTCCATCGTCGTGTTCCTCGGACTCGCTACCCCCTGACCGACCACCTTGCGAGCCGAACATTCTCGTGTGGCCAGCCGAGCACCGACCGCAGGGACATGCTCGATGACCGCCTGGCCTGACGCCAGTGAAGGTCTGGGCGCAATCGGAATCCAGCGGACCCTTCGGGACGTAGGACGTATCACGAGGGCCGCTTAGCCGTGAGTGACTCACCCGCAAGCGGGCTTGGAATGGTGTGGCCAGCCACATCGTCTACGTCGAGGACACACTCCAGATAACGCGTCCACGACGCAACCCAAGTCTCCGTCGACTACGTCGTGGACACCCCAAATCGGACTAGAGATACGTCTAGAGATAGCGGACGGGTGCCGGCCTCGACGAGCGTCGCTGATATGCGCTGATCGAGTGGGCTGCAGCGGCCCAGCTACGAGCCGCTGGACGTCGCTGCTGGCGGGATCGGTTGGAGCTGTTGTGGGATCCCGCTATCCAAATCAGCGATGGGTGTTGGATGGCCGAAGAAGCCGTCGACGCGCGCGAGGAGGCCGGTGGACGGTTCGACAGTAACGACGTCGAGTCCTTCCATGAGCGTACGATTCTTGCGGGTCATGTTCCATCGGTATCTGAGTCGATCGTGGTGTTGATCGATCTCGGACGCGATCGTGAAGACGTAGTCAGGCTTCGATGTTCGGAGGCGACGTACTGCAGCTTCGAGTTCATCGATGCCGACGAAGGAATCGCGTGGATCGTTCCACTCAACGTCCGAGGTCACTGCAGAGGCAAGGTGAGTTCGGACTCGATCGAGATCGGACTCGTACCACGCTGTCCAGTACGCAACGAGTGCGGCGGGCATCTGGACGTCCCAGTCTTTGCGGCGGAATCGCATCACCAAACCGTAGCGGCGCACAGTGGAGATGGCGAGTGGTTGCTCCTGAGCCTGAATCCACCGCGTGGGGTCTTGGGGCCGCTGATGGTGGTGGGTGTGGAGCGAGCGGGTTGTCGGTGGTGTTGAACCGGGTTTGGGGCGTGTTGAACCGGGTTCGGGGGTCTTCGAGGGTTCGTGACGCTGGGTCAGGTTCTGCGGCGCGTCGGACCGCTGGGCGGTGTGTCAGCCGGCGGGGCCGGGCAAGGCGCGCAGGTTCGTGAGCATGGTGGTGAAGTCGTCGCGCCATGGCCAACGGCTCGGGAAACGAAGTGTGCGTCGGCCGGATCGGTTCACCGCGACGGCGGGGACCGCGATGATCCGGACGCGCAGGGTTCGGGTGTTGACGGGTTCGTGTGCGCCGACGGTGACGGTCCAGCGGGCGAGATTGTGGGCAATGACCGCGCACGCGAACCATGCGGCGTTCGCTGCGTAGTGCCCGGAGGGGATGTGAGTAGCTCCTCCGTTTTTGAGTTCGCGGATGACGAGTTCGACTATGGCGTGGTTGCGGTGGAACCGGTCGGCCTCGATCGCGGTCAGGTCGGGGTAGTTCGTGAT
>NZ_JBDNIJ010000307.1:0-2670 GCF_041688325.1 Ilumatobacter sp. | reverse complement strand
TCGGCCGATCAACACTCGGCGCACACCGCACAGTGCTGCGGCGGTTGGCCTCGCCAAGCGCAGCATCGTCAACATCACCCGACTGCCCTCGGCTTTCCTGCCATCGGTCCTGATGCCGGTGTTCCAGTCGATCGCGTTCGCCGGAACGTTCTTCGCGATCATCCAGATTCCCGGGTTCCCAACCGATCGTTCGATCAACTGGTTTCTGCCGCTCGGCACGCTCATGGGTGCAGGCTTCGCCGGCATCGGCATCGGGTTTTCGACGATCCGTGACCTGGAGACCGGCTTCTACGACCGCATCCGGCTGTCGCCCGCACCACGCTCGGCACTGATCACCGGGCCGCTCGCCGCAGCGCTTCTTCGCGCCGTGCTGGTCACCACCATTGTCATCATCGTCGGGCTGATGTTCGGCGCACGGCCGACTCACGGCGCCGCTGGCGTGCTGTTCCTGTATGTCGCCGCAGCAGGCATCGCTGCGCTCGGCACCGGGTGGGGGCTCGCCCTCGCGTTCCGATTCCGCGACATGCGTGCCGCAGCGATCATGCAGCTCACCTTCTTCCTGCTGATCTTCCTCACCGACGCACAGACTCCGCTCTTCATCATGCAGGGCTGGCTCGAATCGGTTGCCCGGATCAACCCGTTTACGAACATCATCCGGCTGGCACGACTTGGATTCCTCGACGCACCGATCACCTGGAACAACATCTGGGGCGGTCTGGTCGCAATCGCGGCGATCTCAGCCCTCACGCTGACATTCGCACGTCGGTCGCTCGCCCGGCTCAGCGACTCCTGAGCCACGCACACACGAGTGGCTGACCGGCCAGCATGTTGAGCGGCCAGTAGGTTGAGCGGCAATGCGAAACACGACGGACCGGCTGCGGTTCGAGCTCGAACTCGAGAACCTAGCCAAGAGCACTTCATGACACGCACTCACGTCCTCATCGATCTCGATGGAACTATCTCGGACTCCCACGCCGGCATTGCCCGATCGCTGCAGTACGCGTTCACCGAATGCGGATTCGAACCGCCAACCGACCATGCCGTCCGTGACGTCATTGGCCCACCGTTCGAGGTGTCGTTCCCGAAGCTCGGCGTCGGACCTGGCGACTTCGAGCGAGTTGTCGACAAATACCGAGAGCGGTACAACGACATCGGCCTGTTCGAGAACAAGGTCTACGACGGCATCCCGGAGATGCTCGAAACGCTCCGCGCCAACGGCCTCACGCTCGCACTCGCCACCGCCAAACCAGAAGAACCAGCGCGACGGATCACCGCGCACTTTGGCTTGAGTGACCACTTCACTTTCGAGGCGGGCGCCAGCGGGATGGGCGGCAATCGGCGCACCAAAGCCGACGTCATCACGTACGCACTGGCTGCACTCAACATCTCTGCAGGCGATCACGTCGTGATGCTCGGCGATCGCGACCATGACGTCGAAGGCGCCATTGCCAACGGGATCGACTGTATTGGTGTCTCGTGGGGCTTCGGTTCCCACGAGGAACTCGCCGGCGCTGGAGCTGTTGTGATCGTGAACACCCCCGCCGAAGTTGCCGCAGCCGTCGCAGAGACATACCGTCATGAGCCGGTATGAGAACTACTGCTGACAACGTCACCGAATCGACCGCCCCTGCGGATGGTCATCGGCAGTCGCATGCCCCTGCCGATCGGTTCATGCGCCGCCTGCTACGGCTCCCTGAGGGCAAGACGTCGACCGCCCAGGAAGCACGGAGCGCCTTTCAGAAATCGATTGCGATCACCGCGTGTCGCTGCATCATCATGTACCTGGTGCTCCCGTTCGTGTTGCCCGTCGTAGGTCTCGCCAGTGGCGTCGGCCCAGCGATCGGCCTGGCGATCGGCATCCTCGCCATCGTCTCGATCATGTACTCGATTCGCCGTTTCTGGCGAGCCGATCACAGCAAGCGCTGGCACTACACGGCTTTCGCCACCGTGATCATCAGTTCCCTGATCTACTTGTCCGTCAAAGACATCATCAATCTCATCAACTGAGCGGCATTCCTCGGTCGAACCGACCTCCCGGTAAGTCAGCGCCCTCCCAGTCAACGCCCTCCAGTAAGATGGGGCGTTCGACAAACTGAAATGAGATCCGCATGGCGGTCAAGAAGCCCATCCTCTCCCCTTGGTTCAATGGCGAAACGCCGTTGGAAGAGCTCCCCGCCAGCGACCAGGTGGCCCACGACATCGTGCTCGAATTCAGCGATCTCAAGCCGTCCATTGCGCGCATTATGGAAGCCGATCTTGACGACGATCAGCGTCTCAACGCAATGGTCGCATTCCGCGATTCGCTGCAAGACCCGGGCAACCCGAACCGCGACCCGCGCGTCGCCATCACCAACGCAGGCGGCTGATCGCCCGGCGTGTCGTTGACCGTCTCAATCTGCACGGTCAACGACATCGTCAATCTGCACGGTCAACGCTGACGAATTCGGTCGTGTTGTCGCTTGCGTGGTGACGGACCCGTCTAAATGAGGCATGATGATCTGACACAGGTCACATCATTCGACACATCGACCGACTGATCGGTCGAAATAACACCCTGGGGGTCCATCCGTGGAAGTTTCCGTCACCATCAATGGCACCGTGCAGACGCACGATGTCGAGCCGCGCACACTGCTCGTCCAGTACATCCGCGATAACGCCGGCCTGACGGGC
>NZ_JBDNIJ010000047.1:0-8047 GCF_041688325.1 Ilumatobacter sp. | reverse complement strand
TTGCGGCTTCGGCGGAGTTGGATCGGCCGACGTGCCACCGTGACTGCCTGGGCCGTGACCGGCCTCGGGGTGGCCGCCGGCGCGTCAACTTCTGCCCAGGCAGTCGGCCGCGACACTGGCGTTGTCGTCGGATCGCCATGGGCGGCGTTCGTCGTAGGGGGAAAGTCTGACATTGGAAGAAGTCACATTGTGGGCCAAATCGGGGCGCAGTGCGCGACACTGCGGCCATGCGCGGCTACGACTCGACTTCCTACGGCAAGGGGTTCGCCGACGTATACGACGACTGGTATGGCGATGTCACCGACGTTGCGGCCACCATCAGCCGAATGGTCGACCTCGTCGGCACCGTCGGCACCGTCGGCCCGGTGCTCGAGTTGGGTGCGGGGACGGGTCGGCTCGCTGTCCCAATGGCGCGAGCTGGCCTCATCGTCACCGCCGTCGATTCGAGTCGAGAAATGCTCGATCAATTGCACGCCCTCGACACCGCCGGTTCGGTCGTGGTCGTGCACGGTGACATGGTCGACGACCTGCCAGATGGGCCTTTCGCTGCCGCGCTGATCGCCTACAACACCATCTTTAACCTGCTCGACAACGGAGCGCAGCAGGCCTGCTTCGCTGCCGTGGCAGCTCGACTCGCCCCCGAGGGTGTCTTCGTCGTCGAAGCTTTCGTCCCCGAATCCGATACACCGGCAGGCAGCGACGTCTCCGTGCGTTCAATGGCTGTCGACCGTGTGGTTTTGTCGGTGTCGCAAACGACCCCGTCGACCCAGCAGGCCGAAGGGCAGTTCATCGAGATCACCGAAACCGGCGGCGTACGACTTCGACCGTGGTCGGTGCGCTGGGCGACTCCTGAACAACTCGATGCCATGGCAGCCACCGCGGGTCTGGTGCTCGACGCCCGCTATGCCGACATGGCGGGCACCCCGTTCGACTCCGAGAGCACCCAGCACGTGAGCGTGTACCGCCGCCCCACCGGCTGAGGACCTGTCACACCGAGGTCCTGTCAGATCGACGATTTAGAACGAGTGGAAACCGCCGTCGATTCGGATGATGTCGCCCGTGTGGTAGGTGCTGGCCGAGCTGGCGAGATATGTGGCGATCCCGGCGAAGTCTTCCTTCGTGCCCCACCGCCGAGATGGGATACGCGGCATGACCTTGTCGACGAACTTGTCCCAGCCGAACGCGTTGGCGGTCATGTCGCTTTCGATCCAACCCGGCAGGATCGAGTTGCAGCGAATGTTGTGGCGAGCGTGCGCAACGGCGATGCCCCGCATCATCGCGTTGACACCGGCCTTGGTGGCCCCGTAGTGCTGGCCCGATGCCGAGCCGAACTCGGATGAACCCGACGACGTAAACACGATCGATCCGCCCGAACGGTCACCTTCTTCGAACCGGCCCACCATGTGTTTGGCCGCTTCGCGTGCGGTGTAGAACGCCCCGTCGAGGTTGACCGACATCACACGGCGCCAGTCTTCGCTGGTCATCTCGAGGAAGCTCGGCGACGTGCCGCTGACCCCGGCGTTGACGAACACTGCGTCGATCCGGCCGAGCGCATCGGCCGTCTCCTGCATCGACTCGATCACCGCTGACTCGTCGCTGACATCACAGACGATCGACAGCAGTTCGACGTCATAGTCGCTCAAAATGTCAAGAGCTCGTTCGTTCTTCTCCGAGTTGGTTCCCCAGATCGCCACGTCTGCTCCGTGCGCTGCGAGCCCCTCGGCCATGCCGAGGCCGATGCCGCTGTTCCCTCCGGTGATGAGAGCAACGCGGCCGGTGAGATCGAAGGGAGAATCGCTGGACATGTCAAGACTGTAGGGCGTGCCAGAAAGCACGCCGCAATACGGACGAGCCAGAGTACCAGCCCGAGCCCGAAGCACTGCGTGCCCGGGCAGCCAGATATCCTGCGCTCAATGGCACTGGATCGAATTCGGACACCCGCTGATCTACGGGAGCTGTCATACGCCGAAATCGACGGCCTCGCCGACGAAATTCGCGACTTCATCGTCGATGCCGTCTCTGAAACAGGCGGGCACCTCGGCTCCAACCTCGGTGTTGTCGAGCTGACGTTGGCCCTCCACCGCGTCTTCCAATCGCCGACCGATGCCATTCTCTGGGACACCGGCCATCAGGCCTACGTCCACAAGATCGTCACGGGCCGCCAAGCCCAGTTCGAACAGCTCCGCCAGGTCGGTGGGCTCTCTGGCTATCCGAGCCGCGAAGAGTCTGAGCACGATTACGTCGAAAACAGCCACGCGTCGACGATCCTCTCCTACGCATACGGCATGGCCGTCGCCCGCGATGCAGGCACGAACTCGCATCGCCACATCGTCGCTGTCATCGGTGACGGCTCCATGACCGGCGGCATGGCGTACGAGGCCCTCAACAACATCGGTCACGGCAGCAAGCGCGTCATCATTGTTTTGAACGACAACGGCCGCTCGTACGCCCCGACCGTGTCCAACCTCTCGGCGAGCATGCAGGGCCGCGACGAGCAATCAGCACACCCCAGCCAACCGACGTTCACCGACCGAGTGACTGGCAAGCTCAGCCACGCGCTGACCGACATTCGACTCAACCCTGTGTACGTCCGTCGGCAGCGACGTATCGAAAACTATCTGCAGAGCCTGCCGCTTGTCGGCAATCAGGCCGGAGCCGCCATGGACGCCTTCAAGGCCGGTGTGCGTGAGTTCTTGCAGCCGCCGTCGTTCTTCGAGGCACTGGGCGTTCGGTACGTCGGTCCGTTCGACGGCCACAACGTGGAAGAGATGGAGCACGCTCTCCACAACGCAATCGAATTGAGCGAACACGGTCCAATTCTCGTCCACATGCTGACGCAGAAGGGCCGCGGCTACTCGCCGGCCGAAGACGACGACGAGAAGCATCTCCACGATGCACCGACCTTCGACCCGGCCGTTGGCCCGCCAAAGGCTGTCTCCACGGGCTACACCCAGGCATTCGCTGAAGCACTCATCAAAGAAGCCGATGCCGACGATCGCATCGTCGCGATCACCGCTGCGATGCCAGGTCCGACCGGTTTGATCCCGTTCCAAGAACGGTTCCCCGATCGGTTCTTCGACGTCGGCATTGCCGAGCAGCACGCGGTCACCGGTGCTGCGGGTATGGCAATGGGCGGGCTGCGACCCATCGTTGCCATCTACTCGACATTCCTCAACCGGGCCTGGGACCAGGTCGTCTACGACGTTGCCCTGCACCGCCTTCCCGTCGTGTTCTGCCTCGACAGGGCTGGCATCACCGGCCCTGACGGTGCAAGCCACCACGGCGTGTACGACATGGCTCTGCTCTCGAAGGTCCCGGGTATGCGTGTCTTGGCCCCGTCGAGTGCCCAGGAACTCGCGCAGATGCTGCATGACGCCGTCAGCCTCTCCGATGAGGGCCCTGTCGCGATTCGCTATGCACGAGGCGCCGCACGCCAGGTGACCGAGCACGAGGTCGGCTCCGGTCTGCTTGCTCGATCGGTCGTTGCACCCGCCGACGCTGACGTGTGTGTCATCGCTGTGGGCAAGATGCTCGAGACCGCCGAGCAGGCTGCAGCACGGCTCGCCGCATCCGGCACGCCGGTCACTGTTTGGGATGCACGCTCCTGCGCCCCGCTCGACCCGGCGATGATCGCCGATGCAGCCCGCCACTCACGGGTGGTCACGATCGAAGACGGCATTCGCGCCGGCGGCATCGGCATGTCGATCGCCGACGAGATCACATCCGTCGATCCGTCGACGGTCGTCGTGGTGCTCGGCATCCCGACCAAGTTCGTCCCCCACGACCCCAAGTCGGCGAACCTGCACACCAAGTTCGGCCTCGATGTCGACGGTCTCGTCGCCGCACTGCGACGAGACTGAATCACCGAGTCGGACAACGCTCCGCCAGCCAGTTGCAGCTCGCCCTGAGCGACGCGAACGCCTAGCATTGGGGTCATGACCTGGTTGGCTTCTGACACATGCGAAATCGATGAGTTCATTGCACTCGTCGAGCAAACTGCCGACATCGCCGACTATCCACACGCTGCGGCGATCGAACGCGGCACCGTCGTCTACGACAGTTCGTCCCTGCGCGAGGCAACGGCGTCGCCGGGCGGCCGACGCGCCGTCATGAGCGAGTTGGCCGACGCCCTCCTCAACGGGCCTGGAATCGTGGTGTTCCGCGGCGCATTCGAACAGCCGGTCGTCGATGCTGCATCAGCGGCGTTCTTCGAACTGATCGCGAAAGAAAAGGCCAACGCCATCGGCGGCGGCGACCACTTCGCCAAACCGGGCGCCAACGATCGAGTCTGGAATGCACTCGAGAAACTGGCCCTGCACGACCCGCACGTGTTCGTCGACTACTACAGCAACGATCTCGTTGACTTGATCAGCACCGCCTGGTTGGGGCCCGCCTATCAGGTCACGTCCCAGGTCAACGTGGTCAACCCGGGCGGCGCAGCGCAGGAACCGCATCGCGACTATCACCTCGGCTTCATGACCAACGAGGAAGCGGCGAGTTTCCCAGCGCATGTCCACCGTCTGTCCCCCATGATGACCCTGCAGGGCGCCGTGGCGCACTGCGACATGCCGCTCGAAACCGGGCCGACGATGTACCTGCCGCACTCGCAGAAGTACGAGGCCGGCTACCTCGCCTGGCGGCGCGACGATTTCAAGGCGTACTTCGCCGACCACCACGTACAGCTCTCGCTCCAGCTCGGCGACGCAGTGTTCTTCAACCCGGCGCTCTTTCACGGTGCCGGCACAAATGTCACGTCCGACGTCTATCGCATCGCCAACCTGCTCCAAGTTGGCACCGCAATGGGCCGTACGCTCGAAGCTGTCGATCGTGGAGCCATGCTCGATGTGCTCTACCCCGTCTTTCTTGCTCGTCTCGAAGGCGGTGCCGACCGAGCACTCGTCGACTGCGCTGTTGCCGCGGCCGCCGAGGGCTACCCGTTCCCGTGCAACCTTGATGTCGACAAGCCGATAGGTGGGCTCACCCCACCGTCGGATGCCGACCGAGTCCGCAGTGCACTCGATTCCAGCACGTCGGCGGCCGACTTCGCCGCCGTGCTCGCCGCGCGGCGGTCATGACCTTCGAGCCAATCCGCACCGAACGACTCCTCCTGCGTCCCGTCCGGCGCACCGACGCCGATGCACTCACCGAGCGCAGGAACAACCCCGACGTTGCCAAGTGGCAGACCTGGACGCTGCCATACCCGGCTGAGCAGGCCCAGCAGTCCGTCGACGAGATGGCCGCGATGCCCGGCCCCGTGCACGACGAATGGTGGATGCTCACGATTGCCGATCTAGCCGATACCGAGATCTACGGCGACGTACCGATACGCCTCACTTGGGACGGCCGCTCGGCCAAAATCGGCTACTCGCTCACACCTACGGCATGGGGCAAGGGGTACGCGACCGAGGCTGTCGAAGCAGTCTGTGCCCGCCTGTTCGACGATGGGAACGTCACACGCCTCAGCGCCATGTTGCACCCCGACAACACCGCGTCTGCCCAGGTATTGGAGCGCACCGGCTTCGTATTCGAAGGCCACACGCTGTTGTCGTTCTGGGTCGGCAACGACAACAGCGACGACTGGCTCTACGGCATGACTCGCGAGCAGCACACCGCATGGACAACGCGCCCGCGCCATCCCGCAGGCGACGTGCGACTCGTCGCGATCGACCACACCAACTCGGCAGCGGTCGCGGCCTTATCGACGCACCACAGCCAGCGCCAGTTCGTGCCGCCCATCGAACAGTCGTTTCGGGAGGCACTGTTCGTCGCACCCCACCAGGGCAGCCCCGTCGAACCTTGGCTGCGGGCCGTCGAGGCCGACAGCGAACTGGTTGGCTTCGTCATGCTCACTGCCCCGACCGAAGCGCACCCGATTCCGTACCTGTGGCGGCTCCTCATCGACCGACGGCACCAGCGGCGCGGCCTCGGGCATTGCGTGCTTGATTTGATCGTCGAACACTGCCGAGAAGCTGGCGCGACCGCGCTCGACATCAGTTGGCTTCCTGGCCGGGGGTCGCCCGAACCGCTGTACGTCCGTTACGGATTCGCCTCGACCGGCGAGATCGTCGACGGCGAGATCGAAGGACGACTGTCGCTTGCCTGAGCAGCAAGCACCACATCGCTGAACGCTGCACGACCGCGAACTATTGTCATCTTGTGCGCCCAGTCATCTTTCTGCTTTCTGCTGTCAGCCTGATCGCAGCTGGCTGTGCCAGCGCTCCAGAAGCCACCGTCGAGGCCCGTTCCACGGTCGCCAACGTCGGTGAAATTGCGGATTCCGAAGACAGCGAGTCAGTTCTCACGCCGCAGCCCGATGCCCCGGGATCAACAGCGCCGAGCTCATCGACAACGACGGTCCAGGCTGTCCCGACTGCGGCCAGCACGTCGGCTCCATCAACCACTCAGGCGCCGAGCGTCGCGCAGCCGGCGGCGGACAACGGCAGCGAGCCGGTCGGAGACGGCCCCGTGCTCACCAGCCCTGCCCAGACAGCGGGTGGCAACGACTCACTCGCTCCGGTCTTCTTCGACTTCAACGCCTCGGCCGCAATCGGGTGCGCCAACGCCGACCAGGGCACCGTCACGCTGCAGTGGGAAGTGATCGGCGCCGAGTCAGTCTCCGTCGCAATCGGTACCGACTCACAGATCTTGGGCACGGGCCAACCGCCTGCCGGCTCGCTCGATGTGCCGTTCGATTGTGCAGCGGGCAGCACATACTTCGTGATCGCAGAGAACCCGGGAGGGCGCACGGTGCGTTCGACCACCGTGACGCCCTGAAATTCAGCGTTCGTTGATCCGTTCCGCGGGGTTGTTGACCGCTATCTGGAGCTTGCTGGCCCGTTGGTCATGTGAGATTGATGCCATGCCGTGATCTGATCCGCCCACTTCGCGATGGTGCGTCGGACCTCAGTCGGTATCGACTCATCTGCGAAGTCTTCGACAATCTCAGCAACCCGCACGAACCACTCCTTGCTGTTTCGGGTCACCCGCACGCAGCAGACCAGCAGCGCGCACAGACCCGTCGCATCAGCTTCCAAGCAGACGCTCCTCGCAACTCAACGACTTCGAACATCGCTCAGAAACACAGAACTCCTGTAGCGCTCCGGGATCAACTCTGAACTTCGACCACATCGGCTTTACAGGCTTGAGGGCTTGACATGGCACAAAAATGCTCTATGTTAAGATTAAATCTCGAAATAATCAAGGTTGTGCCAGTTTACCCGCGGGGGATCATCTTATGTTTTCGTCAACTGTTCGGCGCCTGTTTGGCGCATCGGCCGTGTTGTGTTTGGTTGCTTCGGCAGCAGTGGTTGGGTCGGTTGTGACACCAGCCCAGATACTTGCTTTGCCGGGAGCGTCAGAATCGACGGTCGTCACCATCGAGTCGGTTCGAATAGCCGATACCCGCCACGCCATTGGCCTAGCGGACCAAGTCACTGCTGGTGCAATGCCCAAGCTGACAGTCACCGGGATGATTGACACCTACATCGACGCGACGTCGAACATCGTTCCCAAGCAGGTCGTACCGGCTGGCGCGACGGGTGTGTTGTTGAACGTCACCGCATATTTGCCGACTGCGTCGGGGTTCTTGTCGGTCCGCACAGGCACAGCAACAGGTGTCCCCGCAACAGCCGGACTGAACTTTGCGTCTGGCGCGGTGATCGCGAACCAAATGACGGTCCCACTACCAACGACTGGTGTCAACGCCGGTCAAATCAGTTTCTATTACGGCACCCCCACCCCAGGTGCTAAAATGCATGTCATTGTTGATGTTGTCGGCTACACAACAAGTTCCGGCCTCATTGACCTGACCAGCCGCGTTATTGCACTCGAATCGCTTGTTGCACTCGAATCGTCAAATGTCGCTGGACCTCAAGGTCCAACCAGCGCAACCGGTGCGGCGGGTGCAACCGGTGCGGCGGGTGCGGCGGGTGCGGCGGGTGCGGCGGGTGCAACCGGTGCGGCCCCAGAGAATATGTACTGCGGAAACCGGGGTCAGTACGCCAACTTGTCCGGGTGTAACCTGACCGACGCCGACCTGACCGGCGCC
>NZ_JBDNIJ010000306.1:0-3592 GCF_041688325.1 Ilumatobacter sp. | reverse complement strand
CCATGAAGCCGCTGTCGACCCGGACCGGGTCTCCTTCGTCGCCGCTCTGCGGATCAGTCGCCGCTCGCTGTCACCAGCGCGCGGTTTTTCCCCCTCCGGACTCGCATGATCACGGTTGGGCCTACGCCTTGGTTTTGTTGTATCGACGGCCCAACCCGATACGCCGACGACGATCCAACCCGCGACTGATCAAACGCAAGTACTCCAAGTGGCACATCAAACGAGCACGACACCCCGACTGGCCACAACCAACCGGACCACCCACCACCACCATCCGACCACCTAACTGAACGGCATTGCATCTAGCCCGCCACAACGGCGCGAAGTCCGACCCGATCGACGCAGTTCGAGCGGGTCGAGAAGCACCCGCCGCAAACACGCGCCCGGGCTGGGTGCTGATGGCGAACGGACAGCATTGTCGGTACGTGTGACTGCGCGGCTATTCGCAGTCGACGGCGCGACCAATTCGTGTCGCCAGATCTACAGGCTGGTCGTTGCCACGCCGGATGGGAACGGCTCAGACGCCGACCTCGAGAGACAGCGACCGTGTGGCGGACGCTGCTCGTCGAGCGCTGTTTCTCGCTGAGGTGGAAACACGGCAGCCTGAACGATCCATATTTGAAATCGTCCAATCGTCAAATCCGGCGTCTTGGACAGCTACTTCGTTGGATGGGCTGGTCGCCACCGCCACCGTGATGTCTGCGCTGTCTCACCCTGGACTGTCATGCCGCGACGCGGCGTTCGGCTGCTTCGTCGCGGCACCGCCCCAATTCCGGCATCGGGAATGACGAACTGCGATTCGAGCGTTGCGTCACACGTCAACCGTTCCGCCAGATGGAGCCCGGAACGACTTGGAAAGAGAAGAGGAGCGTCCCCGAACTGCCGACGCGGGAACACATTCGAATATTCGTGAACGCGAGGACTGCAACTCACACATCGCGGGCTGAGCACGTGAGTCACACATTTGCAGTCCGAATTCAGCCATCATGGCCGGTAGGTTCGCCCGGTCGGTCCAACTTGTCCGGCAGCCAGGCGATGGTACGCCCGCCTCGCCCAGCGACACAGGATCGGGCGGGTGTCGACCGGATCAATGATGTCCTCGACGAGGAACCGCTCGGCGGTCCGAAACGGTGAGCGGACAGCCTGCAACCGCTCCCGCAGCTCGCGCAGCGCCTCCTCGGGGTCCGGGGCTGCAGCAATGACACTCTTGTAGGCAGCCTCGACCCCGCCCTCCAAAGGCAACGAGCCCCAGTCGCCCGACGGCCATGCCACCCGGAGCGAGTGGGCCAGATCATTGCGATGCGTCGCTCCCCCGACCCCGAAACATCTTCTCACGACAACTGAGGCAAGTGGGACCGATGCCTCGTGGATTGCCGACAGCGCCCGGCAACCGGCACGCAGTGTTCCGGCACGCTCAGCCTCGGGCCCGATCAGCACCCCCGGATTGTCGACAAGGTAGACAACCGGAAGATGGAAGGTGTCGGCGAGATCAACGAAGCGTTCTAACTTCAACGACGCCTCAGTGGAGAACCCGCCGCCGTCGAAACGGGCATCGGTGCCGAGGATCACCACGGGATAACCGTCGAGCCGGGCGAGTACAGCGATCACCGCCCTGCCGTGACGAGCTCCGATCTCGAAGACCGATCCGTTGTCAGCAATGGACTCGATGATTTTTCGGGTGTTAACAGGGCGGCGCGTTCTGGGTACTGCCTCGCGCAACCAGGGATCGGTGCGATTCGGATCGTCCTCGGTGGCACACACCGGGGGAAGCTCATAGACGTGCGAAGGCATGTACGACAAGAAGCGCCGGATCTGCTCGAACGCCTCGTCCTCGCTCTCGGCGGCGTTGTCGACAGTGCCGGCGCGCGTCGCCACCTCCCAGCCGCCAAGCTCCTCCTTGGTGAGCACCTGCCCCATCGCCGCCTCCACCAACGGAGGTCCGGCCGAAAAGACCTGGGCAGCGACCTTCACCATGACCGAAAAGTGCGACGCAGGGACCTCGGCAGCGGGCAGACCTGCCACCGGTCCGAGCGCTGCCGACACAACCGGTAGGAGTGAGAGATTGCGCACTGCATATTCCCAACCAGCAATCTCAGATACATACGAGTACCCGGCGTCCTCGATTGACTTGACGCTGCCACCCGCACCTTCAAGCAAGCGCACAAGGGGCATCCGCTGTTCATGGGCCATACGATCGGCGTACGGGCGTTTTGCCCCCACCGAGGCGTCCGACGCCCCGCCGCGCACGGTGAAGTCGTAGCCAGTCACCACGGCGGGTCGGCCGTTGATCAGCGCCTGGCCAAAGACCAGGTTTGCTGGGGTGAACCCAATCAAGTGACCGTGTTCGTCATAACTACTCGTACCCGCGAGTGCGCCAACCTCTTCGAAGCACCCATCGTCGACGATCCGGTCTATACGTTCGCGAACCGTGAGGCGGCCCCTTGCGTGCTGGCGCTCCACGGATTCGACCCCACCTTGGGCCTCGGCGAGATTGCGACGGTAAGCGAGTTCAATCAATTCGGCCGCCCAGGGGCTGCCGGAAAGGGCGGATGCGGGTTCGGAAGAGATGTCGGACATGATTGTGTCTGCTCCTAAGTGGTCATTGCGAGGATGGCTGGTGACGAGCTGGAACCCGAGATCACTGACGCAATCGTGTCATCGACGCCACCCACGTCGTCGAGACTGTGGGCCGCAGCGGAATACGACTTCGCTTGAATACTCGCTTGTTTGCTTCCCAACGAGGCGATGCGCTCGATGAACGAGGGCGGGCAAAATTCGCCAGATAATTGGTGAAGCCGGGCTGATACCAGCCCTCGCAGGCCGCCTGGACATCGCGTTCGGCATCCAGTTGGTCGCGACACTCGCCGAAGCGCAATGACACAACCATTGACGGCATCGGCGATCAGGGCGACGACGAAGCCACCGTTCTTCATCGCTGGAGCTGTTTGGTAGCGCAAGCACCGCAGTTCCTCGTCGCGTCGCCAAGCGACAAGGTTGCCTGTCTCCTCGGCGCTTGAGGTTGCCCCGAATGCCGACGTTCTGTTGTTTGTCCCGCGGACCAAACGACTCAGACGTGTCTGCCGACCACGGTACAAACGTTTCTGACGTCATACTCCTATCTTACATATTGTGAGAGTCTCTGATTCACCATGGGTGCGTGCAGTACCGCCTCTTGACGTTGTCGGCAGCGATCCCCTAGCGATGGCCCCCTGGCCGATGGAATGACTCCACCGTCAGGCGCCGCGAACGGCACTGTTGCGTTGGTCGTGGCAGGTGTTCCTGTCTGGTTGTCAAGCCGGTGGTTGGCGGGTCGAATTGCCGATCTCGGCGAGGGTTCGTGCTCCGGTCCCGGGGCCAAACCCACAGACAGCCACCCGGACCTCGCCAAAACGATACGAAAGAAATGCCTCCTCGATCTGGGTAGCAGGCCGGGCGCGTTGTCGATGAATGCGGTCGAGGTCGGCGAGTAACTCGCCGACGACTTGGCCCCACGCTTCCTCGGCCAGCAACACCACCGATTGTGCGTCGAGTACCGCCCGGATTCCGTCGATCATTTTGGCAGCGATGCGTTGTGAGCGCTTCTTGACCGTTT
>NZ_JBDNIJ010000305.1:0-3758 GCF_041688325.1 Ilumatobacter sp. | reverse complement strand
TTAAAGACAAGTACTGTTTCCTCGAAACCGACAGTGGGATCGCCATGGCCATCAAGGACGTGTTCGCTGTGAATACCATGGTTCAGGCCGGTCAGCTCCGGTACTGGGATCCGATCAAGTAGAGCCACCTCCGCCGGCCAGACATTCACCAATCGACCGACCTGTGAGGAGCCAACATGCTCATTGAAGAATCCGAGCTGATCCATTTCTACAACCCGGACACCAAGACCTCGATCGAGCTTCCTGTCGGTTGGGAAGAGCAGTCAGCCGCCGACGGCACCGCTGTCTATGTCGATCTTGACGAGGACGACAACGATGAGAAATCTCCTCGGCTGATCGTTTCGATTCGGGCGCTGCCGAGTGCCGGTGACGTGCGCGCCGCAGTACTCGACGCAATGCTCAGCGGTCTCGACGGTGCCGAAGTACTCGACCGTCGTGAGACGCTCGTCGACGACTCCCCGGCATCACGCATTGCTCTCAGGTACACCGACGGAGAGCTCGGGCCCGTTGTCCGTGTCCAAGGCGTTGTTCAGGAAGACGACGTGCTGTGGACGTTTGTTGGTATTGCGCCCGGCGAAACTACGAGCGAACAACGCAACGTGTTCGAGAACGCTTTCGACTCGGTCCGACTGATCCTGCTGTGAACGCCTCCACAACCAGAATTGCCCCAAGACCTGAGCCGATGAGGACAAGCTAATGACCGGCACAACTCTCCCGACGATGGCGAGCTTGACGCTGGCCGACCTGAAGTTGTCGATTCGGGGTCCTTCCGAAGGTTGGCGGGCCAACCCGATCGACGAACAGCGCTTCCGTCTTTACGGCCCGGAACAGCCGGATCGCAATGACTATTCGCCGACGATGAGTTTCGGGTTGGACGCCCCGGAGGGCTCCGGTGAGGCATGGTTCGACGAGTTCACGACACAGGCCGTCGAGCAAATGCAGTCTGGATACACCAACTTCTGGCTCAACCGTCAGGAGTCGTACGAGCTCAGCAGCATGGTGCCCGTCCACGCTGTCTGGTTCGAGTGGATCGATGACGACAGCGGCATGCACTTCGTCCAGCTTCAGGCGTTCATCCCGGTCAGCCCGTTCGAGATATACCTGGTCAACGCAGCAACCTTGAAGCCGATCGAGCACGAGTTCGTTCCGATCTTCGACTCGATCCTGCGATCGGCTCGGATCCTGCGATCGTAGAGCGGGGCCAACGGGTGCTCAGTCGCTGAGCATCGCAAAGAACTCGCCGAAGTCGCGTTCCTTGAGGATGCGACCCATCTTCTGAAACTCTCGGGCGATACCGGTCACGACACACTCCATCGTGACGTTCGAGCCAGCCGAGGCAGCGACAAACGCTGCCTGCACGGCTGCATTGCGGATCGCTCCGCCTGACAGTTCGAACTGCTCGGCAACCCATGAGATGTCGACGTCTTCTATTGGTGCTGTTTCTGGCAGGTTTTGCTTCCAGATCTTTGCTCGTTCGTCAACGCCCGGAATCATGAACTCGATCCGTGCGTGGATGCGTCGGAGGAACGCTTCGTCGATGTTCTTTTCGAAGTTTGTTGCCAGCACGACGATCCCGTCGTACGACTCGAGCCGCTGGAGCAGATACGAGACCTCGATGTTGGCGTAGCGATCACGAGCGTCTTTCACTTCGCTGCGCTTGCCGAACAGTGCATCAGCTTCGTCGAAGAACAGCACCATGTTGCCTGAGGCCGCGGCGTCGAAGACGGCGTCGAGGTTCTTTTCGGTTTCACCGATGTATTTGCTCACGACCGACGAGAGATCGAGCTTGAACACGTCGAGACCGAGGGCCCCGGCGACAATTTCAGCTGCCAACGTTTTGCCGGTGCCCGATGGTCCTGAGAACAATGCGACGAGGCCACGCGATGGGGTCGGCGCAAACCCCCAGTGGTCGTAGACCAGGTTCGCGTGCTGGTATCGCTTGGCGATCGATTGGAGCAGATCGATTCGAGGCTTGCTGAGCACGATGTCGTCCCACCCGCGTGTCGGCCGAATCCTTTGGGTCATCTTGTCGAGGCGGCCCGATGTCAAACGCCTGACCGCTGCGTCGAGATCTCCTCCGAGAGCGGATCGGGCCCGACCGACCTGTCTGAGTTGGTCGAGGGAGAGGCGATGCGATCGAGGCGTGTCGCTGCCAAGTGCTGCTGCCCATTCGTAGTCGGTGGGTTCAGCGGTCTCGGCCTGCACCGAAAGCCAGCTGCGTTCAGGAAGGTCATCGATCTCAGGCCCGCTCGCAGCCGATACGACCCACGCAAGATGATGCGCCCGTGTGATCCATCGACGAGCGATCTCGGGCAGCGCGTCGTCGATCTCAATACAGATCCCCCGGCCGCTGATCGTCGCCTCGCACACGAGTGCAGCCCAGGCGGTGTCTGCGTCGGGCACACGAGCGCAGACAAAGCGATTACTGACGCTGTGCTGTGCCCCGGTCTGTCTGCGGCGCAGCCGGTCGACCCCGTTCACGACGACGAAATCACTGAGCGTCGATGCATCAACGGGGGCGTCGTTGGCTAGATCGGTGTCGGGGTCGTGCTCGAAGTAGGTCGTCATACTCGGCAGCTCTGGATTGCGTGAGGAGTCGCCCAGCAGCGCCCACAGGAGGGCGGGGTACACCCTGACGTGATGCTCAGCCCAGGGGCCGACAGCCTCAACGTCAATGTATGCAGCCCGTCGCAACGGTGCGTCCGGTGAGACACAGATCGCCCCAGAATGGCTTGCTCCGAGCAGCATGGCGATCGAACCGAGCGTCATGCGGTTGCGTGCCGGGCGCCCCTGCACCTCGGCCATGAGCTGCTCGCAACTACTGTCAATCTCGGCGGTTGCGGCGACTGCCAACAACTCGGCGTCGTCGATGGGTAACGAGGCATTCGCCGCGAGGATCCCGAAGGTGGTGCTCTCGCTCAACGATGTGTGGAACGCGACGCGCGCACTTTCAAGGCGCGCGGCCGCTGCCTCTTGGGTCTCTGCAGTGGCGGCAGAATCGGGTGCGTGCGGTAACGCGCCAGCGCGTTGTACGAGGAGTGCCCGCCCGAATTCGAACCATGCCAGGACAGGTACCACTGACTCGCCGCCGCGTGATTTCACCTGGTCAGTCAACCACACCACGGAGGTTGATCGGCCGTGACCGGCCACCCACTCGGCTACAGTCCGCCATCATGGGCCAGCCGGTTGCAATGGGTGCGATGTTGATGTGTTCGATGGGAGCTGCGCCGAGCTCGCTCAGCGTGCTGCCGACGAACATGGTCAACGCCGAAAACAAGCCGATGGCCACGATTAAGGACAACGTTCCGTTTCTCAACATCATGCCGTTTGGTGTGTGCATGAGCCTCGCCAACCCGATCACCGCTGCGCAGACCGCTGCGGCGCTCGGTGTGTTGACGCCTGGGGTGTGCACTCCGATGACGACGGCACCGTGGGTGCCGGGCTCGCCGACCGTGATGGTCAAGGGTGCGCCTGCGCTGAATGCGACCTCGGTCTGC
The DNA here is from genome assembly GCF_041688325.1 of Ilumatobacter sp. GTDB lineage: Bacteria > Actinomycetota > Acidimicrobiia > Acidimicrobiales > Ilumatobacteraceae > Ilumatobacter_A. The sequence goes on along the minus strand of NZ_JBDNIJ010000305.1, from coordinate 261 downwards.
ATGTGTTCCTATGGCGGCGTCATCAAGGTCCAAATGCCCGGCACAATGACCGAAGCGATCCCCTAACTGCGAGCTACCTGCAATTGCAAAAGCAAGCGGTTTGCACATTTTGTAGGTGGTGTTTAGGACGTGGTAACTTCGCGGTCGACATGATGAGCTGGGTCTGGCAGTCGGTAACGAAGTCGTTTGCCTCCCACTGCAGTGATGTCACGCGTAGTCCCGCATGGGTGGATTGCGTTGAACGCAAAAAATCGTCTTTGG
>NZ_JBDNIJ010000304.1:0-11125 GCF_041688325.1 Ilumatobacter sp. | reverse complement strand
GGGCCGCACGTGTTCTCCGGTGTAGTGATTCGTGAGTTTCATGGTTCCAACTGCCCAACTATTGACCCGACGGAAATAACAACCCTGAAATTAGACCTCCAGACAGCCCAAGCGGCGGATGGTCACCCTTCGCGCGACATTTCGCGCGTTCCGCGCGGACACGCGTCACGTGCACTTCCTGATCCTTTCGCAGTCTTGTGCAGTCTTGGGCAGTCTTGGGCAGTCTTGGGCAGTCTTGGGCAGTCTTGGGCAGTCTTGGGCAGTCTGTCGCACCGCTTGATCTGGCATGTCCATCGAATCGCCGTAGAATGGGAAAATGACCAACCTGCCCCCTCCCCCGCCTCCGCCGCCTCCCGGCCGTGGCCGCGGTCCGCAGCAACGCAACAAGAACGAGCAGTCCTCCGGTAAAGATGCCAACCCCGACGGAACCCCCGCGGGAAAGGGTCCGGGCAGCTGGCCGAAGTGGGCCATTTATGTCATGGTCGGCGTTCTCGCCGCTGCCATTCTGGTCCCCACCCTGTGGCCCTCCGAAACCGGTGAGTCACTCGAGTACTCCGAATGGCGTGAACTCGTCGTTGACGGAGAAATCGCGACGGCCGAGATCAACACCGGCTCCGGCAAGATCACCGGACAGTTCAACAACGAAGACAAATACACCACCTCCGGTGGTGGCGAGCGCGGCGTGTCCGCAGCCGACGAAGCGTTGCTCCTGAGACAGGACGTCAAATACCGGTTCATCCCGCCGAGCAGCAACTGGCTCTTGGGCCTCCTTTCGATCTTCTTGCCAATCGCTTTGATCATCGCCTTCTTCGTTTGGATGCAGCGCCGTGCGCAGGGCCAAATGGGCGGCGTCATGTCGATCGGTAAGTCGAAGGCCAAGGCGTACGACGCCAGCCGCCCTTCGACGACGTTCGACGACATCGCGGGCTATGACGGGGTCAAGCAAGAGATCACCGAAGTGGTCGACTTCCTGCGCATGCCCGAAAGGTTCAAGGAAATCGGCGCACGGGTCCCCAAGGGCATTCCGCTCGTCGGCCCTCCCGGTACCGGCAAGACGCTCTTCGCCCGCGCCGTCGCAGGCGAGGCCGGAGTCGGCTTCTTGAGCGTCACTGGTTCTGACTTCATGGAGATGTTTGTCGGTGTCGGCGCCAGCCGGGTCCGCGATCTCTTCCAGCAGGCCAAGCGCATGGGCAAGGCCATCATCTTCGTTGACGAGATCGACTCGATCGGCCGTAAGCGCGGCGCTGGCCTCGGCGGAGGCCACGACGAACGAGAGCAGACGCTCAACCAGATGCTCGCCGAGATGGACGGCTTCGAGGCCACCGAGGGCATCGTCATTCTCGCTGCCACCAACCGTCCTGACATCCTCGATCCGGCGCTGCTGCGCCCGGGGCGCTTCGACCGCCAGATCGTGGTTCCGCTTCCCGAGTGGAGCGAGCGCAAAGCGATTCTCGACGTCCACAGCCGTGATAAGCGGATGGGTCCTGACGTCGACATGGACACGATGGCCCAGGCCACACCTGGCATGTCGGGTGCCGACCTCGCCAACCTGGTCAACGAAGCAGCGCTCGTCGCAGTCCGTCGGAAGTCGAAGCAAATCGAACGCATCGACTTCGAGAACGCACGCGACCGAGTGGTTCTCGGTGCCAGTCGTGAGTCGATGATCCTGAGCCCCGAAGAGAAGCGAGCAACCGCCTTCCACGAAGGCGGACATGCATTGCTCGCCACCGTGCTTCCCCACGGCGACCCACTCCACAAGGTCACCATCCTCCCGCGTGGCATGGCGCTCGGTGTCACATGGTCGCTCCCCCAGGAGCGTCATACGTACTCGAAGGAGTACTTCGAAGACACGATCTGCAAGGCAATGGGCGGTCGTGTCGCCGAGATGATCGTCTTCGGCAACCTGAACTCAGGTGCAGCGAACGACCTCGAACAAGCCACCGGCATCGCTCGCCGCATGGTTCGCGAATGGGGCATGTCCGAACGTGTTGGTCCGCAGGCCTGGAGCAGCCAGCAGCAGACCTTCCTCGGCGACGACCTCATGGGTTCAGGCCGCGAGTACAGCGACGACACTGCGAAGCTGATCGACGAGGAGATCGGCCGGATCCTGCACGAGCAAGAGCAGCGGGCAAATGATGTCATCACGAAGCACTCCGAGGGCCTCCGCCTGATTGCTGAAGCGCTCCTCGAGCACGAGACAATCGACGGCCCAGAAGTCGCCCGACTGATCCAGTCCGCCCTTCCCAGCAACGCACCGGTTCACTGACTGGCACCCCGACGTCGTCACTGTCACACTCAGGTCTGCTTGGTTTCAGAGGGTGACAGTTAGTGCCCGGGGGCCGAGCCTGGCTCTCGGATTTCAGCGACGGCGGCCCACATGTCGGTGGCGTTGACCGGGCCGACGAAGTGCTTGCGGGTCACACCCTGAGCATCGCTGATCAGCAGCGTCGGCACAGCGTCGATCTGATATTTCTCGTGCAAGGCCTTCGCCTCGCCGTATTCGACTTCGACGACGGCGACTTCCTTCGACTCCATCACCGCAGCTCGCTCGGCCACGCCCTTGCACACATCGCACGTTGCTGAGCTGAAGATGGTGACCAGCCAAGGTGCATCCGGGCGAGCAAAATCGGAACGGTCGATCTGCTCGGGCACGTTGTGGTGACGCTGCGTTGGAGCGTCGGGTGTGCGGCGAGATCGCGAGACGAGCGCAACGACTCCGACCACAGCGATGATGACGGCAGCAATAACGAGGCGCTCCATGCACTCGTCAGGCTAACGGCCGGCGTCACGGCCGGGGTCACGTCGATCGACTGCGACTCGAACCTGGTGGGAATGTGATGGCAACGGTCACTGCAGCGATCGCATAACAACCCCCGACGAAGGTGTACGCCAGGTGATAGTTGGCAACATCGGTGTTACCAACGCCACGAGCGACGATCGCGATCGCGACCGAAATACCGAATGCGTAGAACACCTGCTGTGTCGTACGGATCATCGCGTTCGAGGTCCCAAAACGCGCTGGCTCAATGTCGGCCAGCCCGGCACTCGCCCACGTCGCAATCGTCGACCCAACCCCGATGCCGGTCAGCACCGACAGCGGTACAAATCGCGTCCACACCGCTGGGTCATTGCCGAGCAGCAGCCGATACGAGAAGTATCCGACAGCACAGAACGAACTACCCGCTGCGAGGATCCACCGGTGTCCGATCCGGTCAGCCCAGCGGCCGGCAATGGGCGAAATCGACGCAGCGATGAGTGGTGAAAGCATCAATGCGGCACCGGTCGTCCGCAACGATTGGCCCCACAGTTCCTGCAACAACAGCGAGTTCACGAGAAATCCCGAGGTGAATGCCATCGAATAGAAGGCGAGCCCGAGGTTGGTGCTGGTGAACGAGCGGTGCCGAAAAAGGTCGATCTCGATGAGGGGCTCGGGGTGATGACGGGAACGACGAACCAGTGCAGCGATCAGCGCGATGCCTGCAATACAGAGTGCGGCGGTGATTGGGTCACCGAGACCGTTCGACTCCGAGCGGACGATGGCGAACATGACGAGCGCCACTCCCGCCGTTCCAATCGGCACACCGAGCAAATCGACCCGGCCGGTTGCGTTCGGGTTCTTTGATTCGGTCAGCAGCTTCGGCGCCAAGGCCAGCACCAGCAGGCACAGCGGGACGTTGATCAGGAAGACCCCGCGCCACGACCAGGCTTCAGTCACGAATGCTCCGATCGCCGGTCCTGCTACGGCGCCCAACGCACCGGTTGCTCCGGTGATGCCAATCACCGATGACCGCTTGTGGGCGGGGAACGCCGGCAGAACAACCGCAATGGCGGTCGGTGAAATAATTGCGCCACCGATCCCTTGCACGACGCGCGCCGCGATCAGCAGCGTGGCGTTCGGGGCCAGACCAGACAGCAGTGAGCCGAGCATGAAGATGCCGACGCCCGGGAGGAACAACTTTTTGCGGCCGATGCTGTCGGCGTAACGACCCGCCACCATGAGCAGTGCGGCGACCGTGATGTTGTAGCCAGAGATGACCCAGCCGAGTGTCGCCTCAGAGACCGCGAAGTCGTCGCGGATCGACGGGAACACCACGTTGACTGCGGACACGTCGATGACGACGAGGAAGAACACCAGGGTGGTGACCCCGACGGCGAGCCATGCGTCGCGACCCGGCTCCTCGACACCGTCTGCGCAAAGCGAAGGTGCGGGTGGAGTCATCGCCGGAGCGTAGCCAACGAACCGAATTCCAGTTGCAGGGTCAGCGTTGCAGGGCCAGCGTTGCAGGGTCAGAGTCGCAGGGTCAGAGTCGCAGGGTCACGCTCATGTGTTGCTGGCGGGCACCGCCCACGACCCGGATCGTCCGGGCAGGTTGCCGCCACGAGCGAGCGATCGCTCGATGAAGACACGGTTCGACGAGTTGACGATCAACTCTTGATCGAGTGCGTCGTCAGTGGTGAGGTCGATCGTGATCACCGCGCCCGGCCCGAGCGGGATATCCGTGAGGCTCGGGATGGCCGTTGGGCCACCGGGCCCGACGGCCTCGATGGTAATCGTGGCCTGCTCGTTGTCGACGTTGTACACGATGAGGGCGTTTTCGGTCGGCACCGACGGCCCGATGCCAATATGCCAACGGTTGGCAACGAAGCCGTCAGGCCGAGGCGGTGCGCCCTGGACCACCGATGTGACGAACGAACCGCCGACCGGCCGCGTGAGGACGCGTTCGACCACAATCGTCGGCTGGGCGAGTGTCGAAAAAACAACCGAATGGCGCCCGTTCGGGACACGCGCGGCAAAAAACTCCGGGTCAGTGTTGGGGTCAGTGTTGTCAGTGTTGGTGTTGTTGTCGGTGTTGGTGGTGTTGGTGTCGTCGGCAGCACCTTCAAAGGGCTTGAACATCACTACCTGACGAGCAGGGACATTGATCGGTGCGAAGTCACCGCCGTCAAATTCAAGCGGCAGGCCCAAGAAGTACACGTCGACCTCGACATCCCCGTCGGTCGGGTTGTAGATCGAGAACGTCTCGGTGATGCCTGCGCCGCGTTCGCCGTCAGCAAACCACCACTGGTCGCGCAGTGCCGGAGCTGCGAGTGACACGTCGTAGCCCAGGCGGCCTCCGCCGGTGAAGTGTTGGGCGCGACCAACAACAAGTCGCCCGCCGCGGGTCGTAATGCTCGCAGCGATGATCGGTTCGTCACGGTTGCCGAGTTCGGCGATCGGAATGACCTTGACCGACTTGGCCGGCACGGGGAATCCCTGGAAGGCATTGGGTTCGCTGGACCCGGACTCGGTTGCGAAGGCAAGGTCGGTGAGCACGAGATCGTCGTACGGGTTGGTCAGGATCAGTGTCTCGATGCTGCCTCCTGCGGTGAACCCGTCGGCGAGATACCACTCGTTCGAAGTCTCTCCGGCACACGGTGCAACGGAATCGCCAGCAGGATGGTTGGCGATCTGTTCAACGAACCCGCGGCCACCGTCGATCTCGACGACGACGCTGGCAAACGACGTCGTGACGAACGCATCGACATCGATAGTGCTCTGGGACCACGGGCCCACGGTGAACCCTTGCTCAACCTCAAGACCTTCCGGGCTCATCACCATGAAGCGACCCTCAAGTTGTTCACTCTCGCGGTTGGAGATGACAACCGAGCCACCGACGCCATCCTCACCGGTCGCAGGAATTCCCGGGCAGAACCAACTACCTGTCAATGAACCCGTGTCGGTGACCGAAGGCATCCAGGTTCCAGCTGGCGAGGAGAACACAGGAGCGGGACTTGCGATTGTGTCGCGTCCGACCACGAACAGCCCAGCGAATGCTGCGAGCAGGAGGACAAGAGCAGGGATGGAACGACGATTCATGACGGCTCCTCGGAGTCCACTTCATCCAGCCTGATCGGGTCAGATGCCGCATCAACCGCAACCACCAGTACATCACCGGCGTCATCGGCGTCATCGGCGTCATCGGCGTCATCGGCGTCATCGTCGAGCAGCGACTGATCGCCGGCGGTCGAGATGTCTTGGCGGGCCATTGCACCGGTCAGGTCGAATCCTGGGTCGAGGCTGATGTTCAAAGAAGCATCGGCTTCGATGTCGGCGTCACCCAGATCGATCAATGTTTCGTCTTCGACGAGCGGTCCGCTCCGTCGGGCCAGCGGCAGGCTGACTCGGGTCGCTGCGAAGAGCGCAATTGCCCACAGCACGACCTGCAGCGCCAACAGCAGCGAACGGGATGACGGCGTCCTGTAGGCCAGTTCGGCACTACCTGCCCGCTCAACATCAAACGCCGTTGTCAAGCCAAAGGCACGTCGCGGCTCGATGGACTCGCCATCAACGGTCAACGACCAGTTCTCATCGAACGGGACGGCGAGATGGATCACACCGGGCACGACGTCGTCGATCGACGTCGTCTGGTGGTCGGCACCGAGGAACACCGGCGATGCCGAGCTGAGTTCTGCGCGGACGAGCGCACCGGCACCCGCAGTCCGGCTCGCTGCAGCAGTGGTGCCGGTGAGCTGGCTGACTATTGGGATCCACGCTGTGTTCTCGAACACCTCGAGCGTCGGCAATCCGGTGACGGAGGTCAGATCGAGCTGATCCTCGAGCGCATCAATGAGACCGCCTGGAAGTGGGAGCGGCTCCGCTGTGGTCGAGACGACGTTGTCAAATTCGGGAGCGACGATGAACCGAATGCCCAGCGGCGCCAACAATCGCCCGGCGCGCAACGTCGACGAACTCGCCATTTCGTCGAATGCAAGCGCTATCGCGGTATTCGCTTCGTTCGACGGAGCAGCCCAACGGTCGCGTACGTCGAGGAGCCCATCGTCGAGGATCGCAAACGAGACGCCGTCGCGGTATTCGACCGACGGCACCGGAAGCAGACGGGCGTCGCCGACGAGCAACACGTTGTAACCGCCGCGGCCGGGCTCAATGAGCGGTCCGTTCTCGTTCGAGTCGCCTGACGGTTGGTCGATCGTGTCATCGGGAAGTTGCGCTTCGAGCAGACGAGCGAGCGGCGTCGTCGGCGTGTTCCATCCACCATCGCCGATTGCGACGAGGCCGGGGAAAACTCCGACGACGACAGCGACACTTGCGAGCAACCCGAGAGGCTGACGCCAACCAAACGATCCGCCCCGAACATCGAGGTCGAACGCCGCAATCGCCGCAGCGGCCGAAATCGCCAAGCCGACGGCGACAGGCACGAGCAGGATGCCGGCATCGGGACCCCTCCACGGCAATGCATCACGATCAGCCAACACCGCGAGCGCACCGAATACGGCCACCAGGCCTCCTGCGCGGACTGCCCACGTGAGCCGCCAGGCACGGGCCAACGCGACCGCAGCGATCACTGGGACGTACAACGCCATCGAGAGCCATGCGAAGTCGACGTCGCCGAGTCGGAACGAGGCGAGGTCTGCCAAGCCGCGTCCCGGGTTGCCAATCGGCGCTGGGCCGACGAGCTGGTCCCAGGACCACGAGGAGACCCAGGGGAAATTGAGCAGAAGACCACCGACAATTGCTGCGGTACCGACTTCGAGGTAGCGGAGCGCAGTTCGCCACGGGGCGAGCGCAAGCAAGGTCGACAGTGTGAGGACGACCACGATGACAATGGCGACAACCACGGTGACGGGAACGAACGCTGCAGCAAGCGCGACAACGATGGCTGCTGATGCTGTTCGGCGAAGTCGTTCTGGCAGCGACAGATGCACCAGCCCATCGGCCATGTCTGATTCGGCGCTGCGCGGATCAGCAGTGTCGACGCCGACCGCGCGACGCATCGTGTGGATCATCCACGGCACGGCGGCGTAGGTGACCAGTGTGTTCAATCGCCCGGTCGACATGGCGCCGACCACGAGCGGGCTGGCTGCATAAACGACGAGCGCGGAGATGCGCGCACGAGTCGACGGGAAGACGGTGGCCAGCTTCCAGAGCCCGATCAGACCGACGACGACCAGACCGACGATGAACGTCGTGTGGAGCGCTCCCATCCGCAAGAGTGTGAAGACGGAGAGCCCCGACAGCGTTGCCCAGCCGGTTGGATTCGGCGATGTCGCTCCAGAGCCGGACGGGTTCCATCCGCTGATGTAGCTGTCGAGCAGTACCCGCGGGCTCTCAGGGAACCGGAGGAACTCGCCGACGGCTGGCACGCCAGACACGAAGAAGTCACGGCTTCCAATGGCGATCGCAGCCAGTACCGCGAGCCATGCAAGGACTGGCGCCGTCGTCGACTCACGCCAACGCCGGACATTGGTGTCGGTGCCGACGAAGGTCTCCGTATCTCTGGACCGCAGGAATCGGACCAGTCGCGCGCTTCCGCCAACCTGCAGTCCGAGCACTTCTCGTTCGGGCACGCGACGCAGAGGTTTGACAACTCGCCGTCGAGCCAATAACGACAGCGAGCGCGGGATCAGCCCCGCAAGGGCACGGACTGAAGCCCACGCTTCGCCGAAACGGCCAGTGAACACTCCAACCACGATCTCGACGGCAGTTAAGACGACCATCTCGACCGATCGGCCTGGCAGTCGCGTCGGCCCGGTGAGGGTCGCTACCGCACGCATCCGGTGACGTGCGCTCAGCAGATCGTGATTGAGGTCTGGACGCCGCTCAGCGAGCTGGCCACGGTGTCGAACTCGTGCAGCCGGAACAACGACCACGCGAGCTCCGCTGTGATGGATTCTCCAGCACAGCTCGACATCGTCGCCATGGAACGAGATGGCGGGATCGAACCCGCCGACCTCACGGAACAGGTCAGCCCTGACCAGCATGAACGCCGATGGCAGCGCGAACACGTCGCGCACGCCATCGTGCTGTTCCTGGTCAACTTCGCCGGGGTCGATACCGAGATCGATCTCGCCGAATCGGTCAAGACCGAGGCCGACGGCCTGCAGCGCACTCGGGTTGTCCCATTCGACGAGTTTGGGACCAACAATGCCAGCGTTCGAACGGTAGATCTCTTCGACGAGGGTGCGGACCGCGTCGGACTCCGGAGCAACATCGTCGTGACACAGGAGGAAGAACCCGTTGTCGCCTTCGACGAGCCGCAACACTTCGTTGGCGGCGGCTCCAAACCCCGCATTGGCGCCGAGGCCTCGCACAAACGCCTTCGGGATCCGCACGCGGATGCGCTCCTGGAGCAACTCGTCTGCGACGTCGGCAAGAAAGAGGAACCGGAGGTTTGGGTAGTCCTGATCGGCGAGCGCCTCAAGCGTTTCTTCGAACCATGGACCCGGTTCGTGAACGACGACGACCGCAACGACTGGCGGCGCCTGTGGTGATTCCGGTTGCACGTGGCGCGACGATAGCTGCGCCGACCCACTGGTCGAGGTCATGCCCGTCCACTGCCAGGTAGCCTCTGTCACATGGCGCAGTGGCACACGGTCAACCTGACGAACTTCGATCTCGCGCCCGCAGCGCGTACCGCCCAACACGTGTCGGGAACGGTTGCGAAGCGGACCCTCGACGTCGCAAAGGACGCCACATATGTCGGTGTCGGCTTGGGTTTGCTGCTGTTTCAGCGGGCACAGGTGCAACGCCGCGAATTCGAGCGAAGCCTCCGCGACTGAGTAGCACCGTGACCACATCCGACGAATTACCGGAACCGACTTCGCCGACGCGCGAGCGGCTCCCCCTTCCTGACGGCACCATTCCTGTCGGCATCGCCCTGCTGATTGCTGGGGTGGCCACGTATGCCTTCTTTAAGATCGGCAACGTCGCGGTCGGTGGCGACAAGGCGTTCGCCCCAATCACGTCACTGTGGTTCGCAACGTTCGCCCTCGCTCCGGGGTTCTTTCTGCCGCTCGAACAAGAACTCGGTCGCGCCCTCGCCCATCGTCGGGCACTCGGCCAGGGCACCGCCCCGGTCGTGAAAAAGGTCATCCAACTCGGCGTCGGCCTCACCATCAGTGTCGTCGCTGTCATTGCGATCACCAGCCCATGGATCGCCGACAGCTACTTCGACGGCAACTGGTTCATGGTCATGGCCCTCGTCCTGGCCTTTGCCTCATACGCGCCTGCCCACTTGGCTCGTGGCATCTGCTCGGGTAACAGTCGATTCCGTTCGTACGCGGTGATCATGGGTTCCGACGGCGTCATCCGCATCATTTTGTGTATCGCACTGGCAGTCGTCGGGGTCACCGCGGTCGGGGCGTACGGTCTCGCCGTCGCCCTTGCGCCGCTGTTCGCAGTGGCCTACGTCTACAAGCGTGGCCAGCTGGCCAATGACGACGGCCCGCCGGCCTCCTGGAGCGAAGTCACACCGAACCTCGGTTGGCTGCTGCTCGGTTCGGTGTTCGCGGCATCACTACTCAACGCTGGTCCAATCGCTGCGAGCCTCCTGGCCGCCGACGACCAAGATGTGCTCGTCACGCAGTTCGGCCAGGGCGTCCTGCTCGCACGCATCCCCCTGTTCCTCTTCCAGGCTGTGCAAGCCGCGCTCCTCCCCCGGCTCAGCCAACTCGCCGCGCAAGGCGAACTCGACGAGTTCCGAAGCGGACTGAAACGCCTCATGGGGGTGGTGCTCGTCGTGGGCGTCGTCGGCACGACAGGGGCATTCCTGATCGGCCCGTGGGCGCTTGAAGTGGTTTTTGATGCCGACCTGACCGGCCGCACCTTGGCACTCTTGGCCTTCTCGAGCGCCTGCTACATGGTCGCCTTGGCAACAGCGCAAGCCGTGATCGCCCTCAAGGGCCACGCACTGGTGTCAATCGGCTGGGGCATCGGCGTCATCGCATTCATCATCGGCACTTGGCAGGGCAGCGACGACGTGTTCCGTCGTGTGGAGATCGGCCTCCTGGCCTCTTCCATCGCGGCCATGGTGACCTTCGGCCTGACCTTGCGGTACAAGCTGATGATGGGTGTTGTTCCGGATCAGGACTCGATCATGGACGCCATCACCGACATGCCCTTCGAAAGTTAACGCTGGTGCGCCAATCGGCGCCGTTCTGGCCGCTCGGTGCAGGCGGGTCGGTGCAGGCGGGTTAGTGCAGGCCAGATTGCAGGCCGGGTGGCTGGATTTTGGCGAGGTATGCGTTGTCGGTTTGCATGCGTTGGCGGAGGTCGTCGTAGTAGGTGCGGGGCGGGTTGAAGTAGATCTGCCCGGTGTCCATCCGGCCGCCATCAGGATGCGAATAG
>NZ_JBDNIJ010000303.1:0-44239 GCF_041688325.1 Ilumatobacter sp. | reverse complement strand
TCGGGGCCACGCGGCTGACTTCGTCGGCCCTGCGACTGGCGTCGCAGCTCAGAAGTCTTCGGGCTGCGCCCGAATTCGCTGCGCTCTCGGGGCCACGCGGCCGACTGTCGTCGGTGACACTCTGCTCCTTTACTTGAGCAATGCGATCTCTTCGTAGCGCTTGCCGAGGATCTGTTCGACGTCGCCACCGAGCCAGTCGAGGCAGGCGGTGAACATCAGCCGGGGATCGAGCTGCGGGCGAAGATCGCCGTCGAGGAGGTCGCTGGTGTCGAGCGCTCCGAACAGCGCGCCGTTGACGGAGTTGCCCATGAGGAACGACACACCGGCTGCGCCGTGGTCGCAACCTTCGCTGGCGTTCTGAGCGACGCGTCGGCCGAACTCGCTGGTCGTGGCGAGCAGAATTCGATCGCTGGCACCGGCGTCGTCGAGCGTCGCCCAAAACTGGGACAGCCCGTTCGCCAGGTCAGCGAGGAGTGCAGCATGGGTTTCCAACTGTTCGCTGTGCGTGTCGAACCCGTTGACCGAGATGGTGACGACACGCGTTCCGACGTCGCCGAGAATCATCTCGGCGGCGACGGCCAGCCCCGTCGTGTAGGCACCGGATTGGGCCCCGAGGGCATCGGCGGCGCGCTTCGGAGTGCGTGCTCGTACTGCGTCAGCGATCTGGTCGAATTCTTCGATGGCGCCAACCGAATCGACGAATGCTCGCTGGGCGGCAGCAACGATTGGGTCGTCGCTTTGCTGCTCGCCGAGCGCTCGAATGGTGGCGTTACTCAGCGTTGAGGGGAATGCGAACGCATCGACGTCATCAATCACCGTGGCGCTTTTTGAGGCCCCGATGGCTACTTCGCCGACAGCGCCGAGTGACGTGGCGCCGAGCGAGGTGAGTTCGTCCGGCAGCGTGTCAAGCCAACGACCGAGCCAGCCGAGGCTGTCGTCGAGTCGGTCAGCACGCGCCCACCGATCCATCGACACGAAGTGCGATCGGTTCGGATCGTCGAAACCGATGCCTGCGAGCGTTGCCATGCGCCCGCTTTCTACAAACGGGAGGAGCGGACTCAACGACGGATGCAGGCCATGACCCTGAAGCGCCGTGCTCATCATGATGTCGCTCTCCGCCAGCGACAACGTCGGACGGAGATCGCGGTACGCGCCCGTCAAGGGCGGCAAAGTGTTGACCGCGTCGTTACCGCCCCGCAGTTCGACGAGCACTAAGACAGGTTGATCGACCATGGCTGCTGATGCGAGTTCAGGTGGGGTTGACACGGTGGTGACCACGCCTGCAGTGGTGGTTGGGGCTGTGGTGGTCGGAGCAGATTTCGCTGACGACGATGGAGACGATGGGGATGACGCGGACGATGAAAAAGTCGGGTCGGCCGGCTGCGTGGCAGCGCACCCGGTGGCGAGGAGGCCGCCCGATAGGGCAAGGAAGCGGCGCCGTGAAATGACGATCATGCGAGAAGGCTTTCCGGGCAGACGAGCGCAACGGTGAGGCGTCCGACAGGATCTGCTGTTGAGCCGATGGCGCTGCGCGTGCCAGCGCCGAACGGTTCGCGTAGGCCCAGGTGTTCGGCAAGCTGATCGACGTCGTTGTCTTCAGCAGCGATGTGGAGCGGCTCGGATGGGTCAGTAGCTGCGGCGAGCGCTGCTGCAACGTTGGTTCGAGCAATGAGCGAACTCGAGGTCAGCCACTCGGTTCCCCGGGGCCAACCGGCGACGCTGGGCGGGAACAGCGGGACCTGACCCATCTCGCGTATCGACTGGGTTGCTGAACGACGGAGCCCGCTCAAGTCGACGCCGGTCGCACGAGCGCAAATCACGAGCCAGCGGATCGGGTCGAGCACGACAGTTGTCGATGCTCCTTTGAGGCCGAGCCGTAGCGCCTGTTCAATGACCGCATCGAGGCGCCGACCAGTTGCTTTGTACGTACTGATCAAGTCGCTTCGCACGTCTTCGCGGGTGTCGCCTGTGAGGTCCCCGAGATATTCGGAGATGATGCGGTCGGCAACGAAGCCCGGGTGAGCCGGATCGTTGATGACCGCGTCGATGACCGATCCGACGTCGTTGACACCGGTGGCGCCGAGCAGCGTTTGCGATGTGTCGTCGTGGCGTCGCCGAACGAACTTTGCACTGCGGTCTCGTCGATCGATCGTCCACCCGGTGAGCGCAATCGCCGCAGCCTGCACGTCGGCCTCGGTGTAGTTGCCTTCGCCGAGGCCAAACAGTTCCAGTAACTCCCGGCCGTAGTTCTCGTTGGGCGCTTGAGCGGTGGACGTCCTGCCGTCGAGGTAGACGAGCATCGCTCGGTTGATGGTCAGATCACCCAGGAGGTCGGCGAAGTCAACGCTGCCGGACTGTTCGAAGAGCTGGATCTGTTCGACCATCGCTTCGGGATTTGGCACCTTGTCCAGCGAGCTGACCAGCCATCCATGCAGCATCCAGGTTCTGCGATCGTGGAACGGACGGTCGCTCGCGATGAGGGCGCCGAGCCAGGCTCGAACAGCGGCGGCACGGCCCTTGTTCTGTGGATCGAGATCGGTGTCGGCCCAGATGTGGCGCGGCGTAGCTGGTGGAGCAAAGAAGGCATCGAGTGAGTCGTCGGGGTCGCGCTCGACTTCGGCCTTGAGGTCATTGGGATGGAGGCCGAGCCCAGCTCGGCGATGCAGCCATCCGGCTGCCTGTTGTCTGTCCATGTACACCATCGTCCATGCCGAGGGTAAGGCGCTGGCAAGAGCAGCGCAGGAGCCCGGTTCGAACGGAGCAGCGCAGCTCGCGTACGTTCCCGTACATGGAGACGATCTCGCTTGCCCGTACCGGCCACGTGGTGACCGCCACGATCGACCACCCGAACTCACCGATGAATGCCGTCGACGCGCAGTTGCATCACGACTTCGGCGAGCTGTTCCGCATGCTCAAGATGGCCGACGGCGAACTGCTCGACGGGGCGAGGGTGATCGTGCTGACCGGATCGGGCCGGGCGTTCTCGGCCGGCGGCGACATGGCCTGGTTCCCTGAACTGCGGTCCCCGGATCGATTGACGCGACTGCGCCGCGAAGGGAAACAGATCATCTGGGATCAGCTTGATGTAGAGATTCCGATCGTGTGCGGGCTGAACGGACCGGCGGTCGGCCTCGGCGCTTCGATCGCGCTCATGTGCGACGTGATCGTGATGGCCGAGACAGCCGCGATCATCGATCCGCACGTCCAGGTCGGTCTCGTCGCCGGTGACGGCGGGGCGGCAATTTGGCCACTCCTACTTGGCCCAATGGCGGCGAAACGACACCTGATGCTGGGGGACCCACTCACCGCCCTTGAGGCACTCCGGCTCGGTGTCGCAGCCGAGATTTGCCCGGCCGAAGATGTTGGGGCGGTCGCCCTGCGGTGGGCCGAACGAATCGCAGCACAGGCGCCGCTGGCGGTACAGGGCACAAAAATCGCGGTCAACCAGCAGTTGAAGCAAGCGTTGCTCACAAGCTTCGATTTGTCGATGGCCTTAGAGATGCCCTGCTTTAACTCTGCTGACCACGCCGAGGCTGTTGCCGCCTTCGTCGAGAAGCGCACCCCCAAGTTCGAAGGCAAGTAAAATGGCTGCCACGGAACCAGCCCCTACGTCGACGGAGCGGCTCGAGTTTGATCTCCTCGACCCCGACTTTTACAGCTCGAACCCACACGGTGCGTGGGCCTGGATGCGGGCCAACGAGCCCGTCTATCGAGATGATCGTAATGGACTCTGGGGAATCACTCGGCACGCCGACCTGATGGACGTTGAACGACGATCGACGGTCTTTCTGTCCGGGCAGGGTTACCGGGCCGTCTGGTCGCCGAGCGAGATCAACATGATTGCTCAGGACGATCCGCGACATCGCCAACAGCGGATGTTGGTGCAGGGTGACTTCACGAAGAAGTCAGTAGAGCAACGTCAGGCCGGTATCGATGACCTGGCGCGTGAACTCATCGATGCCGCGCTCGCAGCCGGTGACCACATGGAAGTCATCGATGCGATCTCGGGTCAGCTTCCGGCGAGGCTGACAGCGCAGCTGCTCGGTTATCCCGAAGAACGTTGGCCTGACCTGAAGTCGTGGTCCGAGCGGTTGATGCGAACCGACATGCGCGAGCGCGACGGCAAGGTCTTCCGTGAGTTCTTCGCCGCGAACATGGAGTTTGTCGAGGCGCTGCAGGCAGTGGCGATGGAAAAGTATGCCGACCCCACCGATGACTTGATCTCGCGATGGGTGCATGCCACCATCGACGGCGAGCCGCTGTCGCCGGAGGCAATCGTCCACGAAGTCGGCCTCTTCATTTCGGGTGGTGCGGAGACGACTCGAACCGCAATCAGCCACGGGCTGCGCACCTTCGTCGATCATCCCGAGCAGTGGGACGCCATGGCAGCAGACCCGAGCTTGGTACCTGGTGCGGTCGAAGAGATCTTACGCTGGGTGACACCGCTCAACAACATGTTCCGCCGCGCAGCTGTTGATGCCGTGGTCGGCGGGCGCAAGATCGAGCGAGGGGACCGCATCGTGTTGCTGTACCCGGCAGCGAACTTCGACGAGGCGGTGTTCAACGAGCCGTTGACATTCGACATCCGGCGCAACCCGAACCCGCACGTCGCATTCGGCTTCGGGACGCACTTGTGTATCGGTACCCATGTTGCGCGGGCGACACTCAGCGCTGTGTTTGGTCAGCTGAGCCGGCGCGTGACCAAGCTGACCGTCATCACCGAACCCGATGTCGAGTCGAACATTTTCGCTCGTGCAGTTCGCTCCTTCGAGCTCGGCTACCGGATTAGAAGATCAGGCTGAGATTGATGTTGCAGGTGCCCGCGGCTCGTTGCATCGCGCCGACGACGACGTTGTTGTCGGCAGCCGACGCAGCGAGGGTCAGGCCCTTGCCGAGACCGTCGAGACCGATGTCAGTGACGAGCGCGGCACCGAAGCATTCGCTTTGGTCTTGGCGGAGGCGGCTCGAGCCTCTCCGTGACGTCAATGTCTCGCCGATGTAGCGGGCGAAGTCAGGGTTGCCAGCGATGTCGAAGGTGATGACGTCAGGGCTGGTCGGGGCAGGATCAGCACGCACCTCGTCCAGCTCGGTCTGTGCCGACTTGAGTTCCTGGCGCAGCGTGGCGATCTCGTCGGCCAACTGCTCGTTGTTGACGGTCAAGTCATCCGCCTGCGTGCGGAGCTGAGCCAGGTCGTCTGCGCCGGCTTCGAGCTCGGAGACGGCCCCGTCACGCTCGGCGGTCAGTGCATCGGTGGAAGCCTGCAAAGCGTCGAGATCAGCCCGAGCGGTCGCGAGTTCTGACTCGAGATTCGCTTGTCCGGTGGCGCTGGCCCCAGCGTCGGCGATGGCGGTATCTCGTGCGGCTTCGGCATCGCCGGTCGCGCTCTTTGCCGACATCCACAGCAGGCCCATCCCGACTGCCAGGACGAGAGCGAGTACTGCGACGATGCCAAGAATCGTGAGTCGGCGTCTATCGCTATTGTCGGACGGATTCGGCGGTGGGAATGCCGGAGGCGGGCTCGAGAACGTCGGCGACGCTGTTGCAGGAACCTTCTCGACTTTGGTGGCGGAGTTCTCCAACAAGCCGGTCATGGAAATACCATATGGTCCGGCCGAGCGGAGAGGAGGGATGCGTCGTGCCCTGTTGCGCTGATGTTGCGCTGATATTGCGCTGATATTGGGTCATTGATCTCGACGTGTCTATTGTCACGTCATGAGCGCCATCACGAACGTCGCCGGAATCGTCCGCACACACGGTGTGGGCAGGTCCGAGCACACCGCCCTGATCGAAGGGCAACGGCGTCTGTCCTGGGCCGACGTCTATAAACGGGCGCAACGAACCGCCCAGGCGCTCGCGTCGGTCGGCGTCGGAGCAGAAGACCGTGTGGCATTCCTCGACAAGAACGGCATCGAACATTTCGATGTGTTCTTCGGTGCGTCGCTCCTCAACGCCGTAGCGGTCGACGTCAATTGGCGCCTTGCTCCGCCTGAAGTCGCCTTTATCGTGAACGACGCCGAAGCCAAGGTGCTCGTTGCCGGGCCTGACTTTGTGCCGATCCTTGACGCCATCAAGGACGAGCTCACGTCGACGACGAAGATTCTGGTCATCGGTGGGGTCGGTGAAGCAAATGGCGGCTACGACGACTTCGAAACCTGGATCAACGGTTTCGCTGCCGAAGACCCCGGCGTCGAAGCGGTTGGCGGCGACGTTGCGTTCCAGCTCTACTCGTCGGGCACGACCGGCCGCCCGAAGGGCGTCATGCTGTCCAACGACAACTTCTTCAGCTTGCTTCCGATGGCCAAGGAGATCTGGGAGCTGTCCGGCGACGCGATCAACCTCGCAGCGATGCCGCTCTTCCACATTGGTGGCGGCGGCTGGGCGACTGCAGGCATGTACGAAGGTTGCACCACGGTGATCCTCCGTGAGCTCGACCCGGCTGGCCTGATCGATCTCATTCAGAACGAGAAGGTCACCCACGGTTTTGTTGTGCCAGCAGTGCTGCAGTTCATGCTGATGATGCCGAACATGGAGGGCGCCGACTTCTCGAGCCTGCAGATCCTTGTCTACGGAGCATCGCCGATCAGCGAAGAAGTGCTGGCGGCCTGTGTCGAGAAGTTCAAGCCGTGCAAGTTTTGGCAGGCCTACGGGCTCACCGAGACGACGGGCGCAGTGTTCAACCTGCCGCCTGAAGACCACGACCCGAATGGGCCGAACAAGCATCGCCTCCGTTCCTGTGGTGTTGCCGGCCCAGGGGTCGAAGCACGGATCGTGGGCGACGGTGGTGAAGACGTTGGGCTCGGCGAGGTCGGCGAGATCTGGGTGCGCACGCCGCAGAACATGCTTGGTTACTGGAAGATGCCGGAAGAAACAGCCAAGGCACTCACGGACGACGGCTGGTTCAAGTCAGGTGATGCCGGCTACCTCGACGTCGACGGCTATCTCTACATCCACGACCGTGTGAAGGACATGATCGTTTCGGGCGGCGAGAATGTGTATCCGGCGGAAGTCGAAAATGTGCTGATGAAGCACGAGGCCATTGCCGACGTCGCGGTCATCGGCGTGCCGCATGAGAAGTGGGGCGAAACTGGCAAGGCCGTCGTGGTCGCAGCAGAGGGTGCCACCGCCGATGACGCCACGGCTGCTTCCATCATTGCGTTCGCTAAAACACAGCTCGCTGGCTTCAAGTGCCCCACGACCGTCGATTGGGTGACCGAACTCCCACGCAACCCCACGGGCAAGATCCTGAAGAAAGATTTGCGGGAGCCGTACTGGGAGGGCCACACCCGCCGGGTCGGCTGATTCGGCCTGGATCGCTTGGCCCCACATATCAGACAGCACCACGCCGAGGGCGATGATCGCAACGAATGCTCGCAGACCTCGGCTGTGACTGTGATGTGACGCGGGGCGCATCGATCGTTCGGTTGTGAAACGTGGATAGCGTGGTCAATCGTGTCTTCTACAGAAACAACCCAGACGCTCGCAGACGGACTGTCGTCGCGAACTGACATCCGCAACCTCGCGATCGTCGCGCACGTCGATCATGGCAAGACCACGCTCGTCGACGCCATGCTCCAGCAGTCGGGTGCTTTCAGCGCACACGAAGAAGTCATTGAGCGAGTCATGGACTCCGGCGACCTCGAACGAGAAAAGGGCATCACGATTCTCGCCAAGAACACGTCTCTCGTCTGGGATGACAAAGCGAGCGGCGAGAAGATCACCCTCAACATCGTTGACACGCCCGGCCACGCCGACTTCGGTGGCGAAGTTGAGCGTGCGCTTACCATGGTCGACGGCATCGTGCTTCTTGTGGACTCCGCTGAGGGCCCGCTCCCGCAGACCCGTTTCGTACTCCGCAAGGCGCTTGCTCGCAACCTGCCAGTGATCCTCGCGATCAACAAGATCGACCGCGCCGACGCTCGCACCGCCGAAGTCGTCGATGAGGTCTACGAACTCTTCTTCGATCTCGATGCCCGTGAAGACCAGGTCGAGTTCCCGATCGTTTACTGCTCAGGCCGCGACGGCTGGGCAACGCTCGACCTTGACGAGGCGCAGGCCATTGTCAAGGGCGACGTGACCGGCAAAGACCTGACGGCGTTCGTCAACGTCATTCTGGAGAGCATTCCCGCACCGACCTACACCGAGGGTGCACCACTGCAGGCATGGGTCACCAACCTCGATTCCTCGCCCTACCTCGGACGCATGGCATTGCTCCGCATCATGGAAGGCGAGATCCGTAAGGGGCAGCAGGTTGCCTGGTGCAAGGTCGACGGCACGATCGCCCGAGCAAAAATCTCCGAGCTGTTCCTCACCGAACACCTCACCCGCGTGCCGGTTGAATCGGCTCGTCAAGGAGACCTCGCAGCCATCGCCGGTATCGAAGACATCTTCATCGGTGAGACGTTGGCCGACCTGGAGAACCCGATCGCGCTGCCGTTGATCATTGTCGATGAGCCCGCACTGTCGATGACTATCGGCATCAATACCTCACCGCTCGCTGGCCGCGAGGGTAAGAAGCTCACCGCTCGCTTGGTCAAGGCCCGCCTCGACCAAGAACTGGTCGGCAACGTATCAATCCGCGTCCTCCCGACAGCGCGGCCTGACGCCTGGGAAGTGCAGGCCCGTGGTGAACTGCAGTTGGCGATCCTCGTCGAACAGATGCGTCGCGAAGGTTTCGAGCTGACCGTTGGTAAGCCGATCGTGCTGACCAAAGAAATCGACGGCAAGGTCCACGAGCCAGTCGAGCGTGTCACCATTGACGTCCCCGACGAATACCTCGGTGCAGTGACGCAGCTGTTGGCCACCCGCAAGGGTCGGATGCAGAACATGGGCGGTAGCGGTTGGGTTCGCCTCGACTACCTCGTGCCAGCCCGTGGCCTCATTGGTTTCCGTACACAGTTCATGACGGAGACCCGCGGCACCGGCATCATCAGCCACATCTTCGAAGGCTACGAACTGTGGGCGGGCGAGATCCGTGCTCGTGCGCAGGGCGTGCTGGTCAGTGACCGTATGGGTCCCGTCACCAACTACGCCATGATCAACCTGCAAGACCGCTCGGCCATGATGGTCAAGGCTGGCGACGACGTCTATGAAGGCATGATCATTGGCGAGAACTCCCGCGCCGGCGACATGGACGTCAACATCTGTCGTGAGAAGAAGCAGACCAACGTGCGTGCGTCGTCGTCCGACGACACCGTCAAGGTCACGCCACCGAAGTTGCTGTCGCTCGAAGGTGCACTCGAGTTCATCAGCGTCGACGAATGCGTCGAAGTCACGCCAGACAACATTCGTATCCGCAAGGTCGAGCTCGACCCCACGATTCGGGCCCGTCACGCCAAAAAGGTCAGCAACGAGCTGAAGGCCGAAGACGAAGCCCGTAAGGGCTAATCAACTGGGCTCGGGCATACTGGCTCCTATGGTCGCCACGCTCGATCCCGCACTTGCAGCGAAGATCGAGGCACTCGACGCTGGACTGCGTCTGCTCGGCAACACGGTCATTGCATTTAGTGGAGGCGCCGATTCTGCGTTCCTGGCGGCCTCCGCCCGGCGCGTGCTCGGCGCTGAACGTGCCCACTGCGTCACCGCGGTGTCGCCGTCGTTGGCCGGTGACGAAGAGCGAGACTGTCGGGCACTTGCCCAAGAGTGGGACCTGCGCTGGACGCCGGTCTCGACCAACGAGATGGAGCGAGCGGCCTACCGGCTGAACGACACCGATCGTTGTTTCCACTGCAAAGCCGAATTGATGGACGTCGTCGGGCCGATTGCGCAGGCCGAGGGTGCAACCATTGTGCTGGGCGTGAACGTCGACGACCTCGGCGATCACCGCCCGGGTCAGCAGGCGGCCGAACAGGCGGGGGCAGTATTCCCGCTCGTCGATGCCGGTTTCACCAAGGCCGATGTCCGCGCAGCATCGGCCTACCTCGGGTTACGCACGCACGACAAGCCTGCAGCGGCGTGCCTCGCCTCTCGGATTCCGTACGGCACCGAGGTGTCGGTCGGGATCCTCTCGCGAGTCGATCGCGCCGAAGCAGCGCTTCATCGGCTCGGGTTCGCGCAGGTCCGCGTGCGCCACTACGACGACATGGCGCGCATCGAGGTCGAATGCTCGGAGCTCTTCGGAGCCGTCGAGCGGCGCGTCGAAATCGTCGACGCGGTCAAGGGCGCCGGCTACAAATACGTCACGCTCGACCTCGAAGGTTTCCGCAGCGGCAACCTCAACGGCTGAGTCGATCAGCTCCGTTTGCTTCGCCTCGATTGTTCGAGTGCAGAGCTGTTCACGTATCGTCAGATCCATGAAGCTCTCTATGCAGATCAGCTACTCCGGTGACTTCCACGCCGACGTCGCAAAGGTTCAGGAACTCGAAAAGGCTGGCCTCGATGTCGTCTGGGTGCCCGAGGCGTACAGCTTCGACTCGGTGTCGCAAATGGGTTACCTCGCTGCCAAGACCGACACGATCGAAATCGGTGCCGGGATTCTGAACGTGTTCTCGCGTACCGCGACGTGCATGGGTCAGACCGCAGCAGGCCTCGACTTCGTGTCGAGTGGCCGGTTCATCCTTGGCCTCGGCGCCTCTGGACCGCAGGTCATCGAAGGCTTCCACGGCGTTCCGTACGAGAAGCCAATGCCGCGCATCCGCGATTACATCAACGTCTGCCGCATGGTCACCAAGCGCGAGAAGGTTGTGTACGACGGCCCGACCGTGCAGATCCCGCTGCCCGATGGTGAAGGAACGGGTCTCGGCAAGCCGCTGAAGCTGATCAACCATCCGGTGCGCGAGCACGTCCCGATCTTCTGGGCCAGCTTGATGGGCCTGTCCGTCACGGCAACCGCCGAGCACGCCGACGGCTGGCTGCCAATCTTCTTCGACCCGGAGAAGTTCCACAACGTCTGGGGAGCAGAACTGAAGAAAGGCACTGCCAAGCGTGACGCGTCGCTCGGCCCGGTGCAGATCTCCGCTGGTGGCATGGTTGCGATTGGCGAAGACCTCGTTGGCGACAAGGCCAATGCGGTGCTCGACATGGCCCGCCCAAGCGTGGCGCTCTACGTGGGTGGCATGGGCGCCCGCGACCAGAACTTCTACAACACGATCATGCAGAAGTACGGCTACGTGGACGAAGCCATCGCAATCCAGGACAACTACCTCGACGGCAGCAAGGAAAAGGCCGCCTCGCTCGTGCCCGCCGAGATGCTTGCCAACACGAACCTCGTCGGCCCAGCGAGCTACGTCAAGGAGCGCATCGCTGCGTACAAAGAGGCTGGGGTCACGCACCTGTCGGTCAACCCGGTCGGCGCTGATTCGACTGCCATGATCGAGCAGCTCCGAGGACTTATCGACTGACGGGAACCAACCCGGTGGCTGCGACGTCCAAAGGACATGCAGCAGCGCACACAACTCCAACGTCTCGTGGCCGCAGCGGCGGTACTCACGCTGCTGATGACCGCGTGCGGGAGTGACGACTCCCAAGTCGGCATCGGCGTGAGCGCGCCTGCCTCGACGTCGGCAACCATCGAGGAGACAGTTCCTTCGACACCGCCACCGACACCGCCACCCATGACGGGCGGATGGATTGGCGGTGAACCGGAGTGGTCGGGCGGCGTAGGCGAACCCAAGCTTGCTGCTGAGTCCGGCGTCCTTGAAGACGTTGCTAGCGACTCGCGTGCCGAGCCGCTGCCCTTTGAAGACCGGCCAATCGAGCCGCCGATCGATGGGCCCGTCGACACGACCCCCCTGCGTGCGGGAAGCGTCGACGACAATGCTGACTACCAGGGCTTTCTGGACTATCTCGACCGCATTCAAGGGCTCGGCATCGTCACCCGCGACCTCGATGCTGCTGGGCGCACGATTGTCCGCGTTGTCGACGCGGCAGGCAACCCGGTTCCGGGCGCAGTGGTTGAGGCATCGTCGAGCACCCTCACGCCTGACGGGATTCCGATCAAACTTCGGACCACGGCCGACGGCACTGTCCGATTCCACCCGGGCTTCTACGGCGGGGCGACAGATGGCATTGTGGACTTCGGTCTCGGCAGAGGCATGTCCGACATGGAGTTGGTGGCGGCCGCAGCAGGCGAAGACATCACGATCGTCGCTCCGTCCGCAACGATCGCCTCGCCGGTGCCGCTCGACGTCTTGTTCCTGCTCGACGCGACCGGCTCGATGGGCGACGAGATCGATCGGTTGAAGCAGACCATCGACACCGTTGCAGCTCGCGTCGCGTCACTCGACCCGGCGCCTGACGTGCGGTTTGCAATGACGCTCTACCGGGATGAGGGCGATGTGTTCGTCACCGCAAACTACGACTTCACGTCCGACGTCGAGCAGTTCCGTGCCGCATTGGCCGATGTTGTGGCCGATGGCGGCGGCGACTATCCGGAGGCACTCGACGAAGGGCTCGCCGATGCGCTTGCCAAGCCAGCCTGGCGTGATCCGGCCCAGGCGATCCAGCTGATATTCATCATCGCAGATGCCCCGCCCCAGGTCGGTCGTCAGGTGGCGACGCCGTACACCGACTCGGTCGTCACTGCGATAGAGCGTGGAATAAAGATCTTCCCGATCGCATCGTCAGAGAGCGATGACCAAGCAGAAGCCGTGTTTCGCCAATTGGCGCAAGCAACCGGTGCCCCGTTCGTCTTTTTGAGCAACGGAGCAGGCGGCGCGGCGACCGGCGGGTCGACCGATATTGCCTCCACCGACTACGAAGAGCTCGCACTCGATGAGTTGGTCGTGCGGCTGATTGCCGAAGAGCTGTCGGAGTTGTCAGCCTTGTCGGGCACTGGCGCAGGCAACGTAGCGGTACCCACGACGGTCCCTCCGGTGAGCACGAACCCTGACGGCCAATAACACGGACCGTGATATCGCTTCGACACAACCGGTCGAGCGGGGCTGCGGGGCTGGGGGGGTGCCGGCGTTGTTCTCGCTCAAGAATTTCGGCGGCGGTACCGAAGGCAGAGCCGTGGACGGACCCGAAGGGGCATTGACATTCCAACGAAGGACGAAAAATGACGAGCAATCCCAGCAATGCCGATGTACTTGACGCCGTTGCTACGGAGCTGAGCAGATCCAGTTGGGACGTCGTCACTCCGCCTTCGTGATGAAGTCGTTGGCGTCGGACAGGCGACCGTGTTGACGCTTGTCGACCACCTGTTCTCACTTGTCGAGTAGCCGACCCCCTGGCCAAGCGAGAGCGGGCAACGTTGACGGTGCAGCAAGAGGCCCCGCCCTACCGGTACGTCATGGTCGAAGGCCCGGTGACCTTGGCGCCGCATGACACGGACACGAAGAACATCGACACGAAGGAGCTGGCCACCCGCACCTGGGCGCCGCGATGGGCGCGTGGTACGCCGAGAACAACCCTCCGAGCGACGACTCGGTAGTGGCACGTCTGGTATCAGAACAGTGGCTGACGGTCGACTACAGCAAGGTGATGTAAGTCAGACCATGCCCCTGAGCCAATACAGGCTCAGTGCCCAAGCAAGTGAGAGCAGCAGGAACGAGGCCATGGCCCAACGCCAGGTCAACTCCTTGACGATCTCGATCTCTTCACCCAGGGTGTCGCCGAGCGAGGCCTGAATCTGATCGTACGCCTCGACCAGTTCGTTGCCGGTACGGGCCTCGAACGACGCTCCACCAGTGGCCTCGGCAACAAGTTCCAGATCGGCGGGGCGAACAGGCACCGGCACCGGCTGGCCACCGACCGGGTCGTTGATCACGCCAGCCTCGGTGCCGAAGGCGATCGTGAAGACGGGGATCCCCGCGTCGGCCGCATCTTGAGCCCCGTCGGAGGTGAGCCGGCCCACCGTGGTTTCGCCGTCGCTGAGGAGGACGATCACTCCGGGAGCGATGCCGGCATCGGATGCAGGGACGTTGGCGCCGTTTTCGGCGGAGGACGTTAAGAGGTCGGTGGCGGTGCTGAGGGCGTCGCCGATCGCTGTCGACTCGGCCAGGACCAGTCGGTCGAGCCCTCGATCGAGCGCACTGCGATCGAGTGTCGGAGGAACCGCAACGGTGACCCTGCCGGAGAACGAGATGAGTCCAACTTCGACGCCGTCATCCACTTCGTCGATGAAGTCGCGAGCTGCGGCGCGGGCCGACTCGAAGCGGTTGGGGTCGACGTCGGTGGCCTCCATCGAGAGCGACACATCGAATAAGACCAGAATGCGGCCCTCGCTGTTGGTCCGTTCGGTGGACCGGTCCACGGGTCTGGCGATCGCAATGACGGCTGCTGCGAGGCCGAGCAACTGAATTGCCGCGATCACATGCCGCCGCCACTTGGGACGTTCTGGAACGATCTTGTCGAGCAGGTCGATCTGCGTAAACCGCACAGCCGTGCGACTGCGCCAACGCAAAGAGGCCACGTAGAGCGCGCCCAGTGCGACGACGATCAGGAGAAACCAGAGTCGTCCGCCTGCGATGAAGTCGGTACTCATCGGCGCAGGACGCCTCCCCGCACGGCCTGGGTGCGGCGTCGTTGCACGTGTTGCACGATGGAGCCGAGCCAGTCACCGTGAGTAGAGAGCTCGATGATCTCTGCGCCGCTTCGGCCGATGGAATCGAGGCGGCTCGAGCGTTGCTCGGCGGCAGCATCGGCGAACTTGCGTTGCACGTTGGCGGTGACTCGAACTTCGCGTGTCCGTCCGGTGGAAGGATCGGTGAGGTGGACGAGGCCGATGGGCGGGATGTCGTACTCACGTTGATCGTGGATCGTCACAGCGAGGAGGTCATGGCGAAGTCCGAGGCGGCCGAGCGGATCGACCCAGGCGTCGCCGGCGAAGTCGGAGATGACGCCGACGAAACCGCGTCGCTTGCCAACAGCTCCGACTCGGTCGAGTGCTCCGGCGAGGTCGGCAGCGCCGCGTCCTTCGGACGGTGGCGCCGATGCGATTGTCGACAGGATGGCGCGTACCTGGTTCTTGCCGGCTCGTGGCGGCACGACGTGGATGTCGGGCCCCGCAACCAAGATGGCGCCGACGCGGTTCTGGTTGCGAGCAGTGAGGAACCCGATGACTGCAGCAGCAGACAGGGCCGTTGCTGCCTTGTCGTTCGGGACGGTGCCGAATCGCATGGTGGCAGAAGTGTCGACGACGATCCAGGCGGTGAGGTCATGATCGGCGATCTGGTTGCGAATGTAGGTCTCGTTCGTTCTGGCTGTCACGTTCCAGTCGATGCGCCGGACGTCGTCGCCTGGTTGATACGGACGAGACTCCCCGGGCTCGGTTCCGTGGCCGGGGATCAGGCCTTGGTAGTTGCCGTGGAGTACGCCATCGAGCCGACGACTGATCGTCAGATCGAGCGTCCGGAGGAGTTCGGTGACGGTCTCGGTGGGCGGACCTTGGGCCCAGGTTCCCACCGTGCCGGACCGCCCAGCGACATCGGCAGCGGTTGTAGGTGCCGGCATCGATCAGCTCCGCTCGAAGGCGTCGTTCGGCTTGGGCGACACCCAGTTCGCCGGAACGGTGGCCAAGATCCGCTGGATCACGTGGTCGGCCGTGATGTCGCGGGCAAGCGCGTCATACGTCAGCAACAGGCGGTGGCGCAGGACCTCAGGCGCCAGATCAAAGACGTCCTGCGGCGTGGCGTACGTGCGGCCTCGGAGCATCGCAATGGCACGAGCGCCCTTGACCAAGTTGATCGATGCACGCGGGCTGGCGCCGAGGCCAATCACCGTGCTGAGATCAGCGAGGTTGAAACGGTCGGGGTAGCGCGTGCATTGCACGAGGTCGATGGCGTACTGCGAGACCGAACGATCGACGAAGACTTCGTCAGAGCGTTGCTGCAGCCTGATGAGCTCGTCGAGCGTGATGACCTGCGCTGGCACCGGCGCGGCGGAGGCAACAGCCATCCGGTCGAGGATCATCATCTCCTCATCGGCGCTCGGGTGATCGAGGACGATCTTCATCATGAACCGGTCGCGCTGCGCATCGGGGAGTTGGTAGACGCCTTCGGACTCGATCGGATTCTGTGTGGCGACGACGAAGAACGGCGGCTGGACTGGGTGGGTGATGCCGCCAATGGTGACCTGCTGTTCGGCCATGACTTCGAGCAGTGCCGACTGGACCTTGGCGGGTGCACGGTTGATCTCGTCGGTCAGCAGGAAGTTGACGAACACGGGGCCGAGTTCGACGTCGAAGGTCTCACTGCCCGCACGGTAAATGCGTGTGCCGACAATGTCGGACGGCAAGAGGTCAGGCGTGAACTGGATCCGGGCGAACGACCCGCCGACCACAGCGGCAAGCGTTTCGGCGGCGAGCGTTTTCGCGAGACCCGGAACCGATTCGAGCAGGCAGTGGCCGCGACATAACACGCCGACGAGCAAGCGTTCCAACAATCGGGACTGGCCAACGATCACCTTGCGCAACTCGAAGAAGATTTTCTCGAAGGTCTCTGCAGTCGCCGCGTCATTCATCGGAGCGACGGGCGGAGTGCGGCCGCCGCTCGTCGTCGGAGTGCCAGCATTGGGCTGGGCCGGGTCGGTATCGGCCATCTCGAAGTCGCTCATTCAACGGCTGACGTTAGCTGTCATGCATCGACGTCACTGTTCGGGGCTGCCTGCTTCGCGGCAGCGTTTCTCAGTATTCTTTCTGCATGAGCGACGATCTCGACACCGCCGCAGCTGCGAATTCCGACCGAGCCCACCCTCAGGAACTCGCCGGGTCGGACGACGAGTTGCAAGCGCGAATCATCCGCGACCGAGAGGAGTATCGGGCGTCACGGAAACTCTCCTCGATCGAAGCCGGTCGTCGCAAGGGCGGATTGCTCGGTGCAGCGTTGGCCGGGGCCATGATCACCCTCAGCGAGCTGTACGAGGGCAAAGAGATCAAAGACGACATCGAAGAGGTGTCGGAGAGCGCCGGCAAAGTGGGCGATATCGACAAAGACGGCATCGGCCTAACGGTCGCTGGCGTCAACGTCCACACCGAGCTCCCTGGCTGAAACGGTGATGTAACTGTTTACACATCGACGAGCGTGATCACGCACTTGTCGGTGAGCGCTTCTAGCCTGCACAACGTGAACGAGACCGTGTCGACCGACGTGCTGGTGGTGGGTGGCGGCCCCGCCGGATCGGCCGCAGCAATCGCTCTCGCTCGGTCTGGGCGTGACGTCGTGTTGATCGATCGAGCGGTCTTTCCGCGCGACAAGTGCTGCGGCGATGGCCTGACCACGCTGGCGTTACGTGAGCTTGAACTACTCGCCTTCGATCCGGGCACGGTCGTCGACTGGTTTGAGGTCGACGGCGCATCGCTGCGTTCGCCGTCAGGTCGTTCGGTCGATGTTCCGCTCGACGGGCCGGGCACGTATGCCGCTGTTGCGCCGCGACTCCAACTCGACAACGCACTCGTCGATCTGGCGCGAACTGTCGGAGTCGATGTGCGCGACGGATCCGGATTCGAGTCGATGATCGAGCATGATGACCGGATCGAGGTCGTCGCCGATCACCTCCACATCACCACTCGCTACGTGATTGCTGCCGATGGCATGTGGAGCCCAGTGCGCAAGGCACTCGGGATCAACGAGCAGGGTTACCTGGGGGAATGGCACGGCTTTCGGCAGTACGGGCGCGGTGCAACCGGCACAGCAGCAAAGCAGCTGCATGTCTGGTTCGACGCCGACCTTCTGCCGGGGTACGCCTGGTCGTTTCCCCTGCCGAACGGCCGATTCAACATCGGCTTTGGGGTCCTGCGCGGTGGCGAAGTCAAGACCAAAGACATGAAGGAACTGTGGCTCGACTTGCTCGAACGCCCGCACATCGTCGAGGCATTGGGCCCTGACTTCGAGCTGGAGGATCGCCACACCGCCTGGCCGATCCCGGCGCGTGTCGACGAAGCGGTTCTGGCTCGCAGGCGCGTCTTGTTCACCGGCGATGCCGCGATGGCGACCGATGTGATGACGGGCGAAGGCATCGGTCAAGCATTACTGACAGGCCGACTCGCCGCCGAGGCGATAGACGCCGCCGGCGCGCTCCACCCGAGCGTTGCAGCAGGCATTTATGAGCGGGAAGTCGCGTATCACCTGTTCGCCGACCACAAAATGTCACGGGCGCTCGGCAAGGTGCTCGCCAAGCCGTGGGGTGCTCGAGGTGCGATCAGAGTCGTCGCTGCGAGTGGCGTGTGGGGCAAACGCAACTTCGCCCGCTGGATGTTCGAAGACGAGCCGCGCTCCATCGCACTCACGCCGAGTCGATGGCACCGCAAGTTGTTCAAACGACCCGGCGTCACCCTCAAATAATTACGCATGGGGTCAGGCCCCTTTCGCAACTCTGTGCGGGCAGTGGTCTCCGACCCGATCAATCAATCCGCAGATTCATACAGTCGTCGGCATGGCACGACTCTGTGAAGGCAAGATCGCAATCGTTACTGGCGCAGGTCGCGGTATCGGCCGAGAGCATGCGTTGAGCTTGGCTCGCCACGGAGCGAAGGTTGTCGTGAACGATCTCGGTGGCGAACGCGATGGCACGGGAACCGACGTGTCACCGGCCCAGCAAGTCGTCGACGAGATCGTCGCCGGCGGTGGCGAGGCAATTGCGAACGGCGACAACGTGGCCGATTGGGACGGTGCCAAGCGGATGGTCGATATGGCGATTGAGACCTTCGGTGGCCTCGACGCGGTCGTCAACAACGCCGGAATCCTTCGCGACCGGATGCTTGCCAACATGACGGAGCAGGAATGGGACGCAGTCATCAACGTGCACCTGAAGGGCACGTTTGCTCCGGCTCGTCACGCAGCCGCCTACTGGCGTGAGCAGTCAAAGGCGGGCAATGCGGTTGCTGGCCGAATCGTCAACACGTCGTCGGTTTCAGGCATCTACGGCAACGTCGGCCAGTCGAACTACGGCGCAGCGAAGGCGGGCATCGCGGCGTTCACACAGATCACGTCGATGGAGCTCGGTCGTTACGGAGTGACGGTGAACGCTGTCGCACCGGTGGCGCTGACCCGCATGACCGAAGACCTCGGCCCAGCGCCGGAGACCGACGAGGAGCGCGAGGCTCGGTCGCCGAAATGGATCGCTCCGATTGTCACGTGGCTGGTCTCAGACGAGGCGGCCGACGTGACCGGTCGTGTCTTCGAGGCGTCCGGACAGTTCCTTGCTGTCGCGGAAGGTTGGGTGCGCGGACCGGCCGTCGACCCCACCGACGATCCTGAGTCGCTCGGGCCGATTGTTGAGTCGCTGCTTGCCGACGCCCGCGGGAGAACAGGCATGGACGGCAAGACCGTCACAGGCTGAACGCGAAGGAACCTCAGAAACCCCACAGCAAACGTCGACCAAACCAGGGAGCAACATCATGCCAATCAACCCCGATGCCGTCGGATCCACGAGCGATCCGGTCGAAGCCAGTTGGAACTCGAAGGATGCGTTGCTCTACGCGGTCGGCATCGGTGCCGGCCACGACGACTTGCCCTTCACGACCGAGAACAGCAACGACATCGAGCAACTTGTGTATCCGACGTTCCCCGTCGTCGTCGGGTGGGGGCGAGGCTCGGCGATGGGCAAGATCGGTTCGTTCAACCCGGCAATGCTCGTCCACGGTCAGCAGGCGGTCACGCTGCATCGCCCGATTCCCGTCGAAGGTACGGTCACCTTGACCAGCAAAATTACGGGTATCTATGACAAGGGCAGTGCCGCTGTCGTGGTGTCAGAGACGGTCGCCGTGATGGACGGCGAGCCGCTCTACACGAACGTGGGCTCATCATTCATGCGTGGCGAAGGGGGCTGGGGCGGCGACCGTGGTCCGTCCGGCCCGAAGAACGTGCCACCGGAGCGGCCTTGCGACCACGAAGTCACCTACGTGACCGATCGTGACCAGGCGTTCATCTACCGCTTGTCAGGTGACCGCAACCCGTTACACACCGATCCGGCCTTTGCCGCGATGGGTGGGTTCGACACGCCGATTCTGCACGGCCTCTGCTCATATGGCTTCACTGCCCGAGCGCTCCTGAGTGCATTGTGTGACAACGACCCGGCGCGTTTCCAGCACATCGAAGGTCGCTTTGCCTCACCGGTCATCCCCGGCGATGCGCTGCGAGTGCGTATGTGGTCGACCGAGAGCGGCGAAGCGATGTTCACCACGAGCGCACTGCCAGCCGGAGGCGGCGATGAGCGGGTCGTGATTGACCAGGGCTTGGTGCGCCAGAGGAAATAGTTGCGAAAGGGGCCTGACCCCAGGCGTAATTATCTGGCGAGGGCGATGAGATGGTCGACGATTGCTGAGGTCGAGATGTCCTCGCGCTCGCCGGTTTTGCGATCTTTGACCTCGATGGTCGGGTCGTCCTCGTTGCTCAGCCCGCGGCCCACAACGACGATCGTCGGGACGCCGATCAATTCGGCGTCCTTGAACTTGACGCCGGGTGAGGTCTTTGGCCGATCGTCGAGGAGGACGCGCAGGCCGGCGGCCTCGAGCGAGGCAGCCAACTCTTCGGCGTACGGCCCGTGCGCTGTGCCCTCTTTGCCGGCGCTGACGATGTGGAAGTCGGCGGGCGCAATCTCGCGCGGCCAGCAC
This sequence comes from Ilumatobacter sp., assembly GCF_041688325.1. Lineage (GTDB taxonomy): Bacteria > Actinomycetota > Acidimicrobiia > Acidimicrobiales > Ilumatobacteraceae > Ilumatobacter_A. Next base: position 23,750 of record NZ_JBDNIJ010000303.1, on the reverse strand, counting down.
AACCCGTTGTCGTCGAGGGATGCCTCAGCGATAGCGGCGAGGCAGCGCGACACTCCGACTCCGTACGAACCCATGGTCGGGGTGACCGGCTTGTCGTTCTCATCGCGCACGGTCAGTTCAAGTGCTGCGGCGTACTTGGTGCCGAGCTGGAAGATGTGGCCAATCTCGATGCCGCGCGCGATTTCAATGCTCGAGCCACAGGACGGGCACACGTCGCCGTCGAGGATCTCGGCAGCTTCGACCACCCCGTCACCTGTGAAGTCGCGACCTGCAGTGAGGTGCAGAACGTGGTGGTTGTACTGGTCGGCGCCGGTGATCCACTGGGTACCATCGACGATGCGAGGATCGAGGAGGTAGCGGATGCCAGACGCTTTGTCGGCGCCGAGTGCGCCCGGCCCGATGTAGCCCTTTTTCAGGGCGGGGTACTTCTTGAAGTCGTCTTCGTCGAACGGGGCGACTTCGGCCGGAGCGACCTGAGCTTCGAGGCGCTTCATGTCGACCTCGCGGTGGCCTTCGAGGCCCACGGCCAGCGGTTCGGTTGTGCCGTCGGGGTGCCTCAACGTGACGACGACGTTCTTCAACGTGTCGGCAGCGGTCCAGTCACGGTCCGGGTGGCGCAGCGACGCATCGCCGTTCTCGCCGACACCATTCACGTAGTCGACGAGCTTGGCAATCGTCGGCGTCTTCGGCGTGTTGTGCACCATCGACGCGGGCAACCCATCGAACGGGATCGCATCGGGCACCGGCGTATGGACGGCCTCGACGTTTGCTGCGAAGTCGCAGGTGGTGCAGCGGACAAACGTGTCTTCACCAACCGGCAGGGGAGCAAGGAACTCTTCCGATGCCGAACCGCCCATAGCGCCGGAGGTGGCGGCGACGATGACGAACGGGAGCTGCATCCGCTCGAACAGCTTGATGTAGGCGTCGCGATGCGCTTGATAAGCGGCGTCGAGGCCGGCCTGGTCGAGGTCGAAGCTGTACGAGTCCTTCATCGAGAACTCGCGAGTGCGCAACAGACCTGCTCGCGGACGTGCTTCGTCACGAAACTTCGTCTGGATCTGGTAGATCACCAGCGGCAGATCGCGGTAGGAGCTGTAGAGGTCCTTCACCGTGAGGGTAAACATCTCCTCGTGCGTCGGCGCGAGCAGGAACTCGGCGCCGTGACGGTCTGTCAGGCGGAACAGATTGTCGCCGTATTCCTCGTAACGGTTGGTGGCCTCGTAGGGCTCTTTCGGCAGCAGTGCAGGGAAGTGGACTTCTTGGAATCCGGCAGAGTTCATCTCTTCGCGTACGATGCGCTCGACGTTACGAAACACCTCCCAGCCAAGGGGGAGCCAGCTGAATCCCCCGGGTGCAGCGCGGCGGATGTAGCCCGCACGTACCAGGAGACGATGGCTGGGAACCTCGGCGTCAGACGGGTCGTCACGCAAGGTTCGAAGGAAGAGACTGGACATCCGGAGCACGTGACGAAGCTACCGGCTGCTGTTCAGACAGTTCGCCTTCGGTTGATGGAGGTTCGTACGGTTTGGCCAGAAACGGTGCTCACCGCAACCGTCTGAATCGACGCTGCCATTCAATCGCGTTCCGAACCTCATGGCTCCGAACCCTTTCACAACTTCGACCTGGCAGGCGACGTGTTTCCAGTGAGCGACGAAGACACTGATTGGTTCGGCAATGGGTCTTGCCGAGTAGTAACCACCGTTCGGCCCGGCCCGGCCCGAACGGTGCGGTCTTCTGCTATCATTGAGATTCGCAATTTGGTTCGTGACCAAGGCGTGGGGCTCTGCCTCACGCCTTGTTCTTTGAACGGGTACAGAACAGTTACAGAAAGGAGGCAGATCGACATGACCGAGAACAGTGAGCTCGCACGCGTCCGTGAAATCGTCGAACCGATCGCCTCCGACCTTGACCTTGACGTGTATGACATCGAACGCCGAGGTGTCACGGTTCGCGTCACGCTCGACACGCAACCCGGTTCCGACGGTGGCATCACGCTCGACAATCTGTCGCTGGCTACTCGGCTGATCTCTCGTGAGATCGACCACGAAGATCCGATCACCACACGGTTCACGCTCGAAGTGACGAGCCCGGGCCTCGAGCGGCACCTCCGCACTCCACGCCACTTCCAGCGCGAGGTCGGCAAGGACATCACGGTCCGATTCCGTGATCCCAACGCCGATCCCCGTCGGATCGAGGGGCAGCTGACTGCGGCGGACGAAACGAACGTCACGATGCTGCTCGACGACGGCACTTCATGCACGTTCACGATCGATGAGGTCGATAAAGCGCGCACAATGTTTGAGTGGGGGCCGGGTCCGAAGCCGGGCGCTCCGAAGCAACACCCAAAGAACGCCGGGAAGAAGCAAGACGGCAAAAAGCAGCCGGCCAAGAACCAGGCTGCGAAGATGAACACGACCGCTACTCAGAAGGAGACGCAGACGTCATGACCAATATGGACATGAGTGAAGCAATTGGCATGTTGGCCCAGGAGAAGGGCATCTCCGAAGAGGCGCTCCTGCACGTCCTCGTCGACGCGCTGGCCTCGGCCTACAAGCGCCGCGACGATGCCGCCGACGAAGTCGTCGTCGAAGTGAACCCCGAAACGCTGGAGTTCTCCTTCATTGCGTACGACGTTGACGAAGACGGCAACTGGGTCAACGAGCGTGACGACACGCCGCGTAAGGAAGAGATGGGCCGCATCGCCGCCATGACCTTCCGTCAGGTGATGAGCCAGCGCATCCGCGAAGTCGAATCGGACCGCAAATTCGAAGAGTACGCGAACCGCGAGGGTGACATCGTCACCGGCATCATCCAACGCACCGACGCCCGCTACACCCTTCTCGACCTGGGCCGCGCCGAAGCGCTGCTGCCGCAGGCCGAGCAGGTGCCGTTCGAGCGCCCCGCCCAGGGTGATCGCCAAAAGGCATACATCGTCGAAGTTCGCCGGACGCCGAAGGGCCCGCAGATCGTCGTCTCCCGTACGCACCCCGGCCTCATCAAGCGGCTCTTCGAACTTGAAGTTCCCGAGATCGCTGACGGCATCGTCGAGATCAAAGCCTGCGCCCGTGAACCCGGACACCGCACCAAGATCGCCGTCTGGTCGAACGACCACAACGTCGATCCCGTTGGGGCCTGCGTCGGTGCGCGTGGTGGCCGTGTTCGTATGGTCGTCAACGAGATGCGTGGCGAGAAGATCGACATCGTGCCGTTCAGTGAAGACCTCGCCGACTTTGTTGCCAAGGCACTCTCGCCGGCAAAGGTCACACAGGTCATCATCTCTGAGGACGGCACCGCTGCCGACGTGATCGTGCCCGACCACCAGCTCAGCCTTGCAATCGGTCGCGAAGGCCAGAACGCCCGTCTGTCTGCCCGCCTCACTGGCGTGCGAGTTGACATTCGCTCTGAGACGCAGCTCGCCGAAGGAATCCCAGCCGGTCACGGCCGTGACTCCGACGTGGAGTACGCCGTCGGCGAGTGGCGCCCGAACCTCGAGACCGGGGAGAACGAGTGGCACGCAGCCGACGGTTCCGTCATCTCCGAGTCTGAGTGGAACAAGAAGGCTGAAGAGGCGCAAGCCGAAGCCGAAGCCGCCGCTGCTGCTGACGCCGAAATCCCCGAAGTGCTCGAAGAGCTCAAGGCCGGCCCCTGGGCTGGCTCGGTGATGCCGATGTCTGACCCCGATCAGGTGCCCCCGGGCTTCGAGATCAAGGGCAACGAGCAGTCAGAGATGTACCACGTCCCCGGCTCGCGTTACTACGACGCGACGAAGGCCGAGCTGTGGTTCCGTAGCGTTGACGCTGCCGAAGGTGCTGGCTACACGCCGCCCGGCGGAAGCGACGACACGTCCGAGTCTGACGTCGATGCAATCGCCGACGTCGAGGAAGAGGTCGCTCCAGCACCCGTTGAAGCTGCCGAAGCCCCCGCCGAAAGAGACGAGGCACCTGCTGAAGTTGCAGAAGCTTCGGCCGACGACGCAGCAGCTCCCGCTGCAGCAGATGACGCAGCAGATGACGAAGCGACAAGTGAGGAAGACGACTGAGATTCCTGGCCCCGTCCGCAGCTGCATCGGCTGCCGCGCCAAGCGACCACAATCCGAACTTGTTCGGATCACTCGGTCGCCCAGCGGTATCACCGTCGATGGTTCGAGCAGCGGGCGAGGGGCATGGGTCTGTCGAGATCAACGAAACGGTGGTGTGGCGGGGGAGTGTCTCGACACCGCAATCACCAAGCGAGCGTTTGCTCGTGCCTGGCGCAGCGACGTCAGTAGTGACGACATCACAAACATCAAAGAACAATCCAGCCGTCCATGACACCAGCCGTCGGAAATCCGACGGTCTGACGGGTGAAACGAACACCGCGCGATGTGCATTCATTGACACATCTGTGAGGGAATGACGACTGGGAAAGGTTGAATCGAAGCGTGGCAGCAAAGAAGATAAGAATCCACGAGCTTGCCAAAGATCTCGGGATGACAAATGCGGAGGTCATTGGCCTCTGTGGAGTACTCGGTGTTGCCGCGAAGGGACCTTCGTCGTCGCTCGCAGAGGCATACGCCGACATGGTGACTCGTCGCGCTCAGCGTGATGGGTTGACGCGTGACGAGCAGCCCGAAGAGGCTAAGCCTGTCAAGAAGACTGCAGCTAAGCAGAAGGTCGCAGCCAAAAAGGCGCCGGCCAAGAAGGCGGCCGCAGTCACGACTGAATCCGTTGCCGACGACGCCGTCGACGATGTTATTGACGACGCCGTCGACGATGTCGTTGACGTCGTTGAGTCAGCGGTCGACGAGCCAGCGCTCGACGAACCAGTTGAGGCTCCAGTCGCTGACACCCCGGTCGAGGCAGTTCCAATTGCCGAGGAGCCTGCACCAGCAACTCTGGTTGCTGCGGAGCCAACGCCAACACCCCCCGTAGCTGTCGATGTACCTGCAGATGTGCCTGTTCCGGCTGCTGCTGAACCGGCGCCTGCGCCGAAGCCGGCTCCAGTTCCCCAGCCCGCTCCGGCACCGGCTCCGGCTCCGATGAGCGCCGCCGATGCAGTGGTCGCCGCCGCCGAAGGCCGCCTGCCCGTCGTTCCTTCTGCACCGCAGCCCGCACCCGCACCGCAGCCCGCACCGGCACCGCAGCCCGCACCAGAGCCGCCATCGCGCGTCATCTCGAGCGCGCGGCCCGATGCGAGTGGCCGTCCGCCTGAACAGTCAGCTACGACGGCTTCCGCCACCGACGCACCCGCATCGACGGCGCCCAAGCCCTTGTCGCCCAGCGGCAAACCGGTGCCGCCTCCTCCTGGCCGTCCGCTGTCGCCCAGCGGCAAGGTGATTCCGCCTCCTCCTGGCTCGGCTCGTCCTCAGCCTGGTTCCAACACGCGTCCCGGTGGTCGTCCGGGCGGTTACGCCCCGCGTCCCGGTGGCGCTCCCGGAGCACCTCGCCCTGGTGGCGGTCCTGGTGGCGCTCCTGGTGGCGCTCCTGGTCGTGGACCGGGTAACCGGCCCAGCGGCCAGCGCAGGCCCCCGCGTCGTACCGGCCGTCGCCGGCGTCGTCGCGATCAAGACGATCTACAGCCCCAGGCAATGCAGTACACGTCGTCAGATGTACCCGTACCCGACGGCGTCGTTGTCATCGAGCGCGGCGTCTCGGCGCAGGAGTTCGGTCCCAAGCTGAACCGTACGTCTGCGGACGTGCTCCGGTTCCTGCTTACGAACGGTGAAATGGTCACTGCGACCATGACGCTCGGCGACGAGCAGATGGAGCTCTTTGCCCTCGAAGTTGGCGCCGAGATCCTCATGGTCGAGCCTGGCCAGCAGGAAGAGCTCGAGCTGCAAGCGTTGTTCGACGATTCCGACGATGAAGAGGACATGGAGCCTCGCCCGCCGGTCATCACTGTCATGGGTCACGTTGACCACGGCAAGACCACGTTGCTCGACCGCATCCGCGGCGCCAATGTCGTCGATGGCGAAGCTGGTGGAATCACGCAGCACATCGGTGCGTACCAAGTGCACAACGAGCATGGTTCGGTCACGTTCCTCGACACCCCTGGTCACGCTGCGTTCACGCAGATGCGTGCCCGCGGTGCCGATGCAACCGACATCGTCGTGCTGATGGTTGCTGCTGACGACGGCCTGATGCCCCAGACGATTGAGGCCATCAATCACGCACGTGCCGCAGATGTGCCGATCGTCGTCGCTGTCAACAAGATCGACAAGGACAACGCCGACCCGCAGCGCGTGCTCACACAGCTCGCCGAATACGAACTCGTTCCAGAGTCGTGGGGCGGCGACACGATTGTCGTCGAGATGTCGGCCCTCCAGGGTGTCGGCGTCGACGAGCTGATCGAGCAACTTCAGGTCGTCGCCGAAATTGAAGACCTCCAGGCCAATCCCAACGGCCGCGCCAAGGGCATCGTCATCGAAGCCCAGCTCGACAAGGGACGCGGCCCTGTTGCCACGATTCTTATCGACAAGGGCACGCTCAAGATCGGCGACCCAATCGTCGCCGGTGGCGCCTGGGGCAAGGTCCGAGCCATGATCAACGACAAGGGCGAGATGATCAAGTCTGCCGGTCCGTCCACACCGGTGCAGGTCCTCGGCCTGTCCGATGTGCCTGAGGCCGGTGACGAGTTCCGCTCTGCGCCGAACACCAAGATTGCTCAGACCGTCGGCGAGGCGCGTGCGCTCCGTTTGAAGGCACGTCATCTTCGTGAAGACAGCCGGGTCAAGACCGGCACCAAGCTCGAGGATCTGTTTGCACAGATCCAGGCCGGCGAAAGGGCATCGCTGAACATCATTCTTAAGGCTGATGTCCAGGGTTCGCTCGAAGCCGTCACCGAGTCGTTGCGTCGACTCGAGCGTCCGGAAGTCGACCTGCAGTTCGTACATCGTGCTGTCGGTGGCATCACCGAGAACGACATCACGTTGGCCAATGCGACCAACGCGACGATCCTCGGCTTCAACGTCCGCCCTGACGGCAAGGCCCGCAAGTTGGCCGAGCAAGAAGAAGTGGAGATCCGTACCTACGAGATCATCTACAAGCTGCTTGAAGACATCGAGCAGGCTTTGATTGGAATGCTCGACCCCGAGTACGAAGAAGTGGTCACCGGCGAATGCGAGGTCCGCGAGATCTTCCGGGTGCCGAAGCAGGGTGCGATCGCAGGTTGCATGGTGACGTCCGGAACCATCACACGCGGCTCCAAGGTGCGTTTCCTCCGAGACGGTACGGTCATCTGGAAGGGCGCAATCGCAACACTGCGTCGCTTCAAGGACGATGTCCGCGAAGTCCGCGAGGGCTTCGAATGCGGTATCGGTCTCGACGACTTCCAGGACCTCAAGCCCGGCGACCTCATCGAGACCTTCGAAGACCGCGAAATTCCTCGTACCTGATCGGGCTGCGGTCACACTGTGCCAGGCACAGTGTGACCGATAGGGTTCTTTTCATGGCACATCCCGATGCGACCAAGCAACCGGATCTTGATTTTTTTTGGGATCCCGTTTGACCGTGGGCCTGGATCACCTCCCGTTGGGTGGTGGATGTGCAACAGCAGCGCTCGTACGAGGTCGACTGGCGATTTATCTCGCTGTGGATCCTCAACGAGGAGACCAAGCAGGAGTGGTACACGCCTGCGTACCGGGCTGGCCACTATCTCGGCCACAAGGGGCTCCGTATCGCCAATGCGATCCGACTCCAAGAAGACGGTGAGGCCGTCGGCTCGTGGTACACGGCGCTCGGAGAGGCCCTGCATCTCAACGACCGTCGCGACGAAGCGCGGGCTGATAACGAGGCGTTCCTCGAAGCCGTGCTCGACGAGGCCGGTTTCTCAGCGGCGTACCTGAGCGATGCCGACGACGAAAGCCATGACGAATACATCAGAGCAGAAACCGAGTTGGCGCTGAGCCGAGCAGGTCAGGACGTCGGCACGCCGATCCTCACCTTCCGTCCCGGTAGCGACAAGGAAGGCAGCTTTTTCGGCCCGGTCATCTCGAAAGCGCCGAAGGGCGAGGAAGCATCCGAACTCTGGGATGCCGTCGAAAAGCTCGCCACGTCAGGCGTTGCCGAACTCAAACGATCCAACCGGGACGCACCCGACTACACCTGAGTTTCAGTTGGGGTCAGACCCCATCTGAAACTGACATGAGAGGATGCCGACATGGCACAACGACGCGGCCGCAACACAGGCCAGAAATACCCGAGAAGCGCCCGCGTCGGAGAGACGCTGCGCGAGATTATCGCAGACGATCTGGTCCGACTCGACGACGAGCGGCTCGCCTTCGTCACAATCACTTCGGTCGATGTTGACCCCGAACTGAACCGCGCCATCGTCTTCTTCGACTCGCTCACCGGTGAGGAAGGCGACGATGACATCGTTGAGACGCTCGGCGAGTACCGCATCAAGCTCCAGTCGTCGATCGCTCGACAGATCAAAGCAAAGAAGACACCGATCCTCAGCTTCAGGCCGGACATGGTGATCCGATCAGCCGAGCGCATCGACACGATTCTGCGCGCCGACCGCGAGCGCGATCAATACCGCTCACCCGAAGCCACCGACTGATCGCTGCGGTACTGATATGGCTCGCAAGAAGCCGCCGACGACGCACGGCATCGTTATCGTCGACAAGCCGACGGGCGTCACCAGTCACGATGTTGTCGCCATGCTTCGGCTTCGTTTCAACGAACGCCAGGTGGGCCACGGTGGAACGCTCGATCCGAGCGCCACCGGGGTTCTCGTCGTCGCTGTCGGCAAGGCCACGAAACTTCTTCGATTTGTCGAGAAGACACGCAAGGCCTACCTCGGCGAGATTGTGTTTGGAAGCGAGACCGACACGCTTGACGCCGATGGCAAAGTGACCGCCACCTACGATATGGGTGAGGTGGTGCTCGCCGATGCCCAAGCGTTGGTCGCCGAGCATTTCACGGGTCAAATCCAACAGATTCCACCGATGGTCTCAGCGATTAAGATCGATGGAAAACGGCTCCATGAGCTGGCGCGCCAAGGGATTGAAGTCGAGCGGCCGCCGCGGCCCTGCACGATCTACTCGTTCCAGCTGTTGCCGACTGACGAACCCAACGTGTTTCTCGCAGCGGTGGAGTGCACCCCGGGCACCTACATCCGCACGCTTGCCGCAGACCTCGGCAAAATGCTCGGCGGTGGCGCCCACCTCCGCAACCTGCGCCGCACGGCTGTTGGACGATTCACGATCGGCGAGGCGGCCGGGCCCGACGACTGCGAACTGCTTCCCGTCGAAGAAGCTGTCCGCACGCTCGATCGCGTCGACATCACCGACGACCTCGCTGCGGTCGTCGCAAACGGTCGCGTGCTGCCGCACTTCGAAGGCGAAGGGCCCTGGGCGCTGTTTGATCCAGCCGGTTCGCTCATCGCCGTCTACGAGTCGTACCGAGGCGAGGCCAAGCCCGCTGTCGTGGTCCCGCAAGGATAGAGAGCGCACGGTGGCACCGTTCGCTCGAATGGTGCCTGATGGGCACCCACCGATAGCGTCGAGCCCGATGCAGACCGTCAACGATCAAACCGTTCTTGCGTTCCCTGGTGAGCGGACCGTCATCACCATTGGCGCTTACGACGGGGTGCATCTTGGCCATCAAGCAGTGATTTCTCACGTCCGACAACGTGCGCTTGAGCTCGGAGCGAGGTCGGCTGTCGTGACGTTCGATCGTCACCCCGCTTCGGTGGTGCGGCCAGAGTCTGCACCGTTACTCCTCACCGGTCCGGAACAGAAGATGGAGCTGCTTGAAGCGACCGGCGTCGACGCCGTCGTGGTCGTCCCGTTCAACGCGGACCAAGCACGGGAGTCGCCCGAGTCATTCGTGCAGCGTGTGCTCGTCGAGTGTCTCGCGACGAAAGTGGTCGTTGTCGGAGAAGACTTCCACTTCGGTCGACATCGTGACGGCAACGTCAATCTGCTGCGCAAGCTTGGCGCCGAGCACGACTTCGAGGTCGAGCCGCTCGGGCTTTTGCCGCGTGTCGACGGTGTCGACGAGCCGGTCAGCAGCACCGCAATCCGTCGTGCGCTCGCCGGCGGCGATGTCACCCGCGCGAACGAGATGCTCGGGCATACGTTCGAAGCACGTGGATTGGTCGTCACCGGTGATCAGCGCGGCCGGCTGCTCGGATTCCCGACGGCGAACGTCGAAGTCTCGAACTCGATCTCGCTGCCAGCTGATGGCGTGTATGCCGGCTGGTACGAACGTGCATCGGGTGAGTCCCATGCCTGCGCTATCAACCTCGGCCGCCGCCCGACGTTCTATGAACATGCCGACAGCTCACTCCTTGAAGCTCACCTTCTCGACTTTGAAGGCGACCTGTACGGCGAACGAGCACGAGTCCGTTTCACTCATTTCTTGAGAAGCGAGCGAAAGTTCGACGGGATCGAGTCGTTGAAAGAACAGCTCGACCTCGATATCTCCCACGCTCGAGGCCTGCTCAGCAACTAGGGCGCAGCCGAGCAGCGACGTTTCAGCTGGGCCAGATCACCACGTCGTTGGAGTCGTAGATGCTGGAGATGATGTCGTTGTCCAGGCGTGACGCAGCATCGGGAGTCTTTTTGTCGCCAAACAGGCCGACGGCGGCATACGCATCGAGTTCGGCCTGCAGCATGGCTGCGTCGGGAATGCCGAATGCCGTGCCCTCGGGGGTTGTGTCGATGATCAGCTTGGCGTCGGTTTCCCATCGGAACACTTCACCTTCAGGGGAAAGAAAGTTCGGGTTGCCGTTGGCGTTGACCTTTTCGACCGCGATGTTGGCGGTGGCGACCGGGTCGGCGAGTGAGTCAGCGAGCCCTCGCATCGTGGCCCTCATGAAGTCTTCGGCGGCAGTGGGGTGATCGGTGACGAAGGTCCGGTTGGTGTAGATCGCACCGAACGAGCCCGGAATGTTGAAGTCGAGCGGGTCGAACGTCTGGAAGCCGATACCGGCCCGGTTGAGCCCGCCCGGCTCGTTGCTCTTGAAACCGGGGAAGCCGACGATGGTGGGAATAGCGATGTGTTGCGTCGGATCGAATCCGTCGAGCAGCACAGTTTCGAAATTGACGCCCTCCGCCAGACCAGCACCCAGCAGCATGGCTTCGATACTCGGCGGCAACTTGCCCTTCACGCCGATGGTCGAGCCGGCGAGGTCCTCGAGCTCAGCAGCCTTGCCAGCCTTGACGATGAGGGTCTCGATTGCTGTGCGTCCTTCGACAGCGGTGACAACGAAGTCAGCATCGTTCGCTACGGCGAATGCAGCCACCTCACTGAACGAACCCCCCGAGGCGAATTGCGCAGTGTCGTCGGCGACCAGCGGGTAGTTGGCAACGGAGAAGCTGGCTTTAATGTCGACGTCGAGGCACAGATCGGTGTAGTAGCCGGCTGCCTCGGCGGCGATGACCTCGACGATTGAAGCTGCTGCCGCGAAGTCGAAGCCGGTCAGGTACGTAATCGTGCCTGCGGCCTTGTTGGCTTCACATCGAGCATCCGGGAAAGGCTCGCCTGCGATGACGTCAGTGTTGGCAGCTGCATCGGTGGCGGCCACGGCGGTGTCTGCTTCGGAACCAGGAATCGATGCGCTGGTCGAGATGTCGCTGCTGCACGCGCCGAGCAGCATGAAGGTGGCGCTGGCGAGAGCGGTGAGGTGTCGCGATCGCATGTGAGTCTCCATTGAAGTGCGATGGGGGGGGTGGGTGGACAGCGTCGAAGACGGCGGGACTGACGGCGCCCTTTCGGGTGAGAGAATGCTAACGATCACGTACAGAGCGACGAGGTATCGGAACGATCTTCACTCAATCGTCGCTCCATCGACATACTCCGCCTCGGCGCTCCACAGGACTGTTTAGCGTTGGGACACGTGCCAGCGCAGGGCCGCACGTTCGATGGCAGTGATGATGCCGAGTCCGATGAGTCCGAGCGCTGCGGTGGTGACGATAGTGGCCCAGAGTGTGGGGCCGTTGTTGAATGCTGCGGCTCGTTTCCCGGCGGCGCCGAGCCCCTCGTTCGACAGCGCCGCACCTTCGCTAAAGTACGCCGCAGCGAGGCCAAGGCCCACGGCGAACCGGGCCGTCGTAAAGATGGATGGCAGAGCGGCTGGCAGTCGGAGCCGGAAGAGCACGTCGATTCGGCGGGCATCGATCGAAGCAAAGAGCTCCCGGGCCGACTGATCGGCGGACTTCATGCCACCGACGACGCCGAAGGTGAAAATCGGCAAGGACGTAAACGCAACCATGAAGACGATCGGTGCCTCGCCAAAGTTGAGCCAGGTGACGACTGAGGTGACGTACGCAACCCACGGGGTGACAAGGATCAAGACGAGGACTGGTTGTGTTGCCTCCTCGATGAATCTGGCCGACGCCATGACAGCCCCAATGCCGATTGACACGATCAGCGAGATCAACAAACCGATCACCATGTGGCGACCGGTGACCAAAGCGTTCTCGACGAAGAAGCCCGGTGTGGCCATCAGTTCAGTGCCGATCTCCGAAGGCGCAAGCAGCACAAACGGGCGGACATCGAAAATCCGAACGACGGCTTCCCAGAGGCCAGCGAACACGACCACGCCGACAAACGGGGCGATCCACCAGGCGCGCATTAGGCGCGTCGTGATCAGGTTGAGTCGGGTCACGATGGAGCTCGACCCTTACTGAGCTCGTGCCGCAGTTGCCGGGTGATCGCGAAAAACTCCGGGTCATCCTCGAGGTCGGGTTGCCGAGGACGACCGAGCGGCACGTCGATCAGTTGCGTGATCCGGCCCGGTCGACCGGACATGACAGCAACACGATCGGAGAGGAACACGGCCTCAGAGATCGAATGCGTCACGAAAACCAGCGTCGAATTGCGCTGGTCTCGGAGTTGGACCAGGAGATGGCGCATGTCGGCTCGAGTGAGTTCATCGAGAGCGGCAAACGGCTCGTCCATCAGAATGAGCGGGGCGTCGAGCGCGAAGGCGCGGACGAGGCCGACCCGCTGTTGCATCCCGCCCGACAGCTCGTGCGGATACGCCTCAATGAAGTCGCCGAGGCCGACCGACCGCAGGAGTTCGTCGACGTTGGCGGAGTTCTTGTTGCCAGCGTTGGGGTTCACGTCGAGGAGGACGCGGGCGTTGGCAGCGACCGTTCGCCAAGGCAGCAGTGCCGGCGCTTGCGGGACGAAGGCGATCTGTTTGCGCGACCGCGTTTGGGCTGGGAGATGTCCATCGATCGTGATCGAACCGCTTGTGGTGCTCTCCAAGCCGGCGATCAGACGGAGCAGCGTTGTCTTGCCGCACCCGGACGGTCCGAGCAGCGTGACTGCCTCGCCCGGTTCGATCTCGAGATCGACCGACGCGAGGGCATCGACGGGCCCGGGGCCACGTCGGCCGCGGCTCGCAAAGGTCTTGGAGACCTTCGAAATGGAAACGGCGCCGCGCACTTGGGCGAGCGTAACCGTGCTGTTTGCATCGATGTGGATTTGGCCCGTTGTGGCTCCGTCAGTCACGCCGTAGCATTGCGGAGTCCGTTCAGGCTTTGGCGTGGGCGCGATGCAGACCGGCTCACCCGAGGCGGCTGCGACCTCCACAACGGTCGGCCCGCAGCCGGCACAATGGTCAGCGTCATGCTGACACGGAAGGCAGTCTTATGCCCAACAAGGTTCAGACCATCGAAAACAATCGGATTCACGAGACCGACACCGGTTCCCCCGAGGTGCAGATCGCGCTCATGACCGAGCGCATCACCCACCTCACCGAGCATCTCAAGATGCACAAGAAAGACCACCACAGCCGTCGTGGACTCCTGATGATCGTCGGCCGTCGCCGTCGCATGCTCGACTACGTCAGGGGCATCGACGTCGAGCGCTACCGCAAGATCGTCGCTGACCTCGGCCTCCGCCGATAGTCCGCTGAGACGGGTCAGCTTTCCCTCTCGCTGCGTCAGCCGAATGACTCATTGACCCAACGTCAACGTCGTCATCGGTTTCCTTGCGAGAGAAAAACCGTGTTCCCGTCTCAGTAGCTCGGGACCAAGAACTGATTGAGTGAAGCGGCTGCTCGCCTTGGCGGGTGGCCGGTTTACGTTTTCGGGGTCCGCGTGTGGTTGGTGCCACCTTGGGTACACTTGACACCTGACCGGAACGTCCGGTCGACGGAGTTCTGGCGCTTGTTGCCGGTGGATGACTCCGAGATGTCGTGCGGAGTCTTTGATTTCAAGCCGTCGATCTCGGGTCAGAACTGGGAACCGGCTCCTTTCTTCGCACAGAAGCCACGCGGCAGGGTGTCGCGTGTTCGAAAGGAATCACTATGGCTGAAGCCATTACCGTGTCCGGACCCATTTCTGGGACCGACAAGACACTCACGTTTGAAACGGGCAGGTTTGCCCCCCAGTCGATGGGTGCCGTCGTGGCATCGATCGGTGCAACACAAGTACTGACCACTGCCAACGCAGCGAAGTCCGTACGCGAAGGCATGGACTTCTTCCCGCTCACGGTCGACGTCGAAGAGCGCGCCTACGCCGCCGGCAAGATCCCCGGATCGTTCTTCCGTCGTGAAGGCCGCCCGACCGAGGATGCAATCCTCACCTGCCGACTCACCGACCGGCCGCTGCGCCCCTCGTTCCCCGAGGGCTTCCGCCACGAGACGCAGGTTGTTACCACCGTCCTCGGCGCTGACCAGTCGAACCCGCACGACGTGCTCTCGATCAATGCAGCCTCCGCCGCCCTGATGATCTCGGGCATCCCGTTCGACGGGCCGCTCGGCACCGTCCGCCTGGCCTACAGCCAGGAAGGCGAATGGATCCCGCATCCGACCTACGAAGAGTCCGAGAACGGTACGTTCGAAATCGTTATCGCCGGTCGCGAGCTGGAAGACGGCGACGTTGCCGTGATGATGGTCGAAGCCGGTGGCTCCGAGAACGCGTTCTACTACTACGACGATGGCGCCAAAAAGGTCACCGAAGAAGTGCTCGGCGACGCCCTCCAGGCCTGCAAGGTGTGGATCAAGGAATCAATCGCACTGCAGCGTCAGCTCGTTGCCTCGGTCATCGCCACACACGGCGCGATCGAGCCCATGTCGTGGACCCCGGTCTTCGACTACACCCCGGAGATCTTCGATGCCGTCGAAAAGATCGGCGCCAAGGGCATGGCCCCCGCCGTCAAGATCGCTGCCAAGGGTGAGCGCAACGCCGCAGTCGACGCTGTTGCGGCCGACTGTGTTGCACAGCTTTGCGGTGACGATGGCGAGTTCTCCGGCCAGGCCAAGATGGTCAAGGAAGCCGTTCGCTCCCTCATGAAGAAAATGGTGCGTCGCCGCGTCCTCGACGAAGGTATTCGCATCGACGGTCGTGGACCAGCTGACCTCCGCGAGATCAGCGCCGAAGTCGGCGTGCTCGCAAGCGCGCACGGTTCCGGCCTTTTCCAGCGTGGCGAGACGCAGGTCCTGAACGTTCTGACGATGGCGATGCCGCGTATGAACCAGATGATCGACTCGCTGTCGCCAAACGACACGAAGCGTTACCTGCACCACTACAACATGCCGCCGTGGGCCAACGGCGAGACTGGCCGTGTCGGCTCGCCGAAGCGCCGCGAAATCGGCCACGGTGCTCTCGCTGCTCGCGCAGTTCTGCCGACCATCCCGAACCAGGAAGACTTCGCGTACACACTGCGCCTCGTCTCCGAGGTCATGGCCTCCAACGGCTCGACCTCCATGGGTTCTGTCTGCGCTTCCAGCCTCTCGCTGATGGACGCTGGCGTGCCGGTGCGTAGCCACGTGTCGGGTATCGCCATGGGTCTCATCTACGAAGATGGCAAGTACATCACGCTCACCGACATCCTCGGTGCCGAAGACGCCATGGGCGACATGGACTTCAAGGTCGCTGGCACCGAAGACGCCATCACGGCCCTGCAGCTCGACACCAAGATCGACGGCATCCCCGCCGACGTTCTCTCCGCCGCGCTGGCCCAGGCTCGTGTCGCTCGTCTCGAGATTCTCGAAGTGATGAACGCCTGTATCCCGGCGACCCGTGATGAAATCGCCGAGACGGCGCCGAAGATCAGCACCATCTACATCCCGATGGACAAGATCGGTGAAGTCATCGGCCCGAAGGGCAAGGTCATCAACACGATCCAGCAGGAGACCGGAGCCGACATCGCTGTCGACGACGACGGCGCCCGCGGTATCGTCACCATCGGTGCAGTTGAGGCATGGCGTATGGAGGAAGCCAAGACGGCCATCCTCAACATCGTCGATCCGCCGAAGGCTGAACTCGACAAAGAGTACGACGGTCGTGTCGTGAACATCACCAAGTTCGGTGCGTTCGTCAACATCCTCCCGGGTCGTGACGGTCTGCTGCACATCTCGAAGATGGGTGGCGGCAAGCGCATCAACTCGGTGGACGACGTCCTCGAACTCGGCCAGGTTGTCAAGGTCAAAGTCGAAGAAATTGACGACAAAGGCAAGGTCAGCCTGATGCTCTCCCAAGAACTCGACATCCCGGAGGGCGCCGCGAGCGGCTCTGACGGTGGCGGTGGAGACCGTGACAACGACCGTGGTGGCCGCGAAGAGCGTGCACCACGTCGTGAGCGCAGCGAAGAGCGTGGCAACGATCGGGGTGGCGACAAGTCCGCTCCGGCCAGCGACGTTGTCGAAGTGAGCTTCGAAGACAGCTTCGACGCCGAACTCGCCGGTGAACTCGGCGACCTCGGCCCGAAGAGCGAACGCCCGGCTGCTGACCGTGACGGTGGCAACCGTCGTGGTGGCGGCGGTGGTGGCGGTAACGGCGGCGCTCGCCGTCGTCATCGCTGATCCACTCCAGCACCTGAAAAACTGAACAACCGAAGGACGTCGTGGCCAAGTGCCGCGGCGTCCTTCGTCGTTTTCCGGTACCAACCTCCCGAAATAGAGACCATCTTGCAGCACTGGCGCGTCGTGATGGTCTCGGTTTGCGTGCGCTTGGATGAGCACCCCGAAATGGAGACCGTTGCGACGCGCTGAGTGCACGGGTCGGTCCATTTTTCGGGAGACGTGCGAGACTGCCTGCATGCGCGTTGGAGTAAGTGGAGCAGCAGGTCAGATGGGGCGGACTGTGTGTGCTGCGGTGGAGAACGACCCTGATCTGGAACTGGTCGCAGCGGTCGATCGCAACAGCGCTGGTCAGGCGATCTCGGGTATCGAGATCAGGACCGATCTGCGCGCCTTCGCCGATGCCGGGTGCGAGGTCGTTGTTGATTTCACCGTTGCCGACGCGGCCCGAACGACGCTCCCATGGCTCGCGATGCACGGCATCCACGCCGTGGTCGGCACCACCGGGTTTACTGCTGAGGACCTCGCACTCTTTGAATCGACCTTCGGAGGCGATGCGAAGGAGGTGGGAGGACCGAACTGTTTGATCGCGCCGAACTTCGCGATCTCGGCGGTCTTAATGATGCGCTTTGCCGAGATGGCTGCGCCTTGGTTCGACACTGCCGAAGTGATTGAACTGCACCACAACCGCAAGGTTGACGCTCCATCAGGCACCGCAGTGAAGACGATCGAGCGAATGGCCGCCGCACGTGACACCGATTTCAAGGAAGACCCCACAGAGATCGAGATCTATCCGGGAGCGCGCGGGGGAGTGGGCCCACGTGGCATCCGGGCCCATGCGATCCGGATGGAGGGCATGGTGGCCCATCAGGAAGTGATCCTCGGTGCGCAGGGCCAAACGATCACGATCCGCCAGGACAGCTACGACCGATCGAGTTTCATGCCCGGCGTCGTTCTTGCGTGCAAAAAGATCCGGATGCACCCGGGCTTGGTCCTCAGCCTCGACCCCTACCTCGACTGACCGCGAAAACAACGAAGGCGTGAGGTAGGTGCGCCCAAGGCGCACCAACCTCACGCCTTCGTTGAGTGAATGGGTTGGATCAGATGCTTCCCAGGGCGGCGTCGTAGTTCGGCTCCTGAGCGATTTCGCTGACCATCTCGGTGTGCTTCACGTTGCCGTCGGGGCCGATAACGACCACGGCGCGAGCGAGGATGCCTTCAAGCTTGCCGTCGACGAGAGTGACGCCGTAGTCGGCACCAAAGGTCGACTTGAAGGTCGAAGCGGTCTTGACGTTCTCGATGCCCTCGGCGCCGCAGAAGCGACCTTGAGCGAACGGGAGGTCAGCTGAGACACAGAGCACGACGGTGTTGTCGAGGCCAGCGGCGCGCTCATTGAACGTGCGAACGCTGGTTGCGCAGGTTGGTGTGTCGACGCTCGGGAAGATGTTGAGTACGACGTTCTTGCCGGCGAGGTCGCTGCTGGCGATGCTGCTGAGGTCAGCAGCAGCAAGGTCGAACGACGGTGCGGCACTGCCCACGGTGGGGAGGTCGCCGGATGTGTGGACGGGGTTGCCGCCAAGGGTTACTTCAGCCATGGCGTAGTTGTAGCAGAACAATTGGCAACTCGGGTCAGCGACGGAGGTTGCGGGCGTTCACGAGCACAACAAGACCAACGGAGGCGCCGACGGCCCACCACTGGTATCGCTGCAGCCATTCGAGGACGTCGACGAGCTGATCTTCGAACGTTCGAGCCAGCCACCACATCAGGGTGAGCCGGCCTGCAATGCCCACGGTCAGCAGGGCGAAGAGTTTTACTGGTGGCGTCTGCTTCACGCCGCTCAGTGCAGCGACGATGTTCGATCCTGCGAAAAACGGGATCAGCGCCCACTCGGCCTTCTCGAAGCCGCGGTCGAAGGCGTCGAGCGATTCCTTGGTGAGGCCGAGGTACTTGGTGAACCAGCCCATCACGTCATCCCGGTAGGCGCGGCCGACGAGATGGCAGACAACGAATGCCGCACCGACGCGCAGAAATCCGATAACGACGTAGAACGGCAGGGAAACACCGGCTGCCAACGTGAGCGCCAGGTAGCGGTTGCGCGAGGACAGCAGGAGCAGGCCCTCAGGGTTGGTGTTAACCCAGCGAGCCCAGACCGCCGACGCGATGTTCGAGCAGATCACGAGGCCGACGAACGCCGCCAAGGCCAGTGGAGCCCAAGCAGGCCGGACGTGCGGTTGCTCGTTCAATTCGAGAGTAGTCGCGTCGCTCACAGGCGCAGACGGTAGCTGTTCGAATCACAGCTGAGGGGCCGGATCCACTACGTTTTGCCGACATGCAAGGGCTCATGCAAAACGTACCGCTCACGATCAACCACATCTTCGACCGGGCTGAGACGTACCACGGCCACAAGGAGATCATTACGTCGACGGGGACAGGCCTTGAACGGACGACATATGCTGAGTTCGCTCGACGCACCAGGCAGTTGGCCGGCGCGTTGGACACACTTGGCATCTCCGCCGACGGCCGTGTTGCAACGTTTGCCTGGAACACAGCTCGTCACCTCGAGTTGTACTTCGCTGCGCCGTGCACGGGACGAGTTCTCCACACGCTCAACATCCGTCTGTTCCCCGAGCAACTGACGTACATCGTCAATCACGCCGACGATGAAGTGATTTTTGTCGACCGTTCGATTTTGGCGCTGCTCGCACCACTCCTCCCGACGTTCACGAACCTCAGGCATCTCGTGTTGATGGACGATGGAAAGGGCGATATTCCAGAGGATCTCGCAGGCCACACATTGCTCAACTACGAAGACCTCCTCGCTACCGAAGAGCCGATCGACTTCCCTGAAATCGCTGACGAACACCAAGCCGCGAGCATGTGCTACACGTCCGGCACCACGGGAAATCCGAAGGGCGTCGTCTACAGCCACCGGTCGACGTTCATGCACACCATGGGGGCGATGATGGTGGACAGCCTTGCGGCCTGTGAGTCCGATGTGATTCTGCCCGTCGTGCCGATGTTCCATGCCAACGCGTGGGGCCTCGCACACGCGGCGGTCGCCACGGGCGCATCGCTGGTCATGCCTGGCGCTGACCTTTCAGGTTCGGCGCTTGCTGATTTGATCGTTGAGCAACGAGTCACGGTTGCTGCGGGGGTGCCGACCATTTGGATGGCCGTGCTCCCTGAGCTCAAGGGTCGAGACACGTCGTCGCTTCGGTCGATTCCGTGTGGCGGCTCAGCGGTTCCGCGCTCGTTGTCAGAGGCTTACCGTGAGCAGACTGGCCTGCCGATTTTGCAGGCGTGGGGGATGACCGAGACCAGCCCGATCGCGTCGGTCTGCCATCTCGATGTCGATCAGCGGTTGCTCTCGGTCGACGAGCAAGCCGATCTGCGGACCCAGGTCGGTCGGATCTCGTTCGGCATCGAAGCGCGCGTCGTCGAGCCCGGTTCGACCATCCCCGTCACATGGGACGGCGAGCAGAGCGGCGAATTGCAATGTCGTGGCCAGTGGATTGCTTCGTCCTACTACGACGACGAGCGCTCAAAGGAGAGCTTCACAGACGACGGCTGGTTGAAGACCGGTGACGTTGCGACCGTGGACGCGCGAGGCCGAATCCGGCTCGTCGATCGCACCAAGGACCTCATCAAGTCGGGTGGCGAGTGGATCAGCTCGGTCGAGTTGGAGAACGAGATTATGTCCCACCCTGACGTCGCTGAAGCTGCCGTCGTCGGCATCGTGCATCCGAAGTGGGGCGAGGCAGCGCTCGCTTGCGTAGTGCGTACCGATGATTCCCTCACCGAAGAAGCAGTGCTCGCTCATCTCGAGGGCAAGGTTGCTAAATGGCAGATGCCCAAGGGCGTCGTCTGGATCGATGAAGTGCCGAAAACCAGCGTCGGCAAGTTCTCGAAGAAGACGTTGCGTGACGATCACGCCAACCTGTTCATGGACCAATGAGGTTGTCGAACTGTGCGCTGGCTCCTCTTCTCGGGCTGGTCGTCATGGTTGGAATCGTCGCGTGCGCGCCCGACGGCCCTGATGCCTATTCAGCGCCGATGCAAGGCGCTGTGGTGACGACTGAGCGCGTGCTGCCGTCGACAACGTTGCCGCCCGAGCCGGGCGAGGCAGTTCCACCGTCGACCACAATCGCTCCGGCCGCACCCAACGGCGAGGTCCTGCAGGTCCGATCCCTTGACAACTCGTATCGGCTCCCGGATGTCGAGGTCTCGGCAGGTACCGAAATTTGGTGGACCAACAACGGTCGCAACGACCACAACGTCCTGCCGGTCAACGATGATGACGCGTGGGGTGTCGACACCGAAGACTTCGCGCCGGGCGACGAATACCGTCACGTTTTCGACACGCCCGGCACCTACTTGTACTACTGCTCGATCCACGGCACGAAGGCTGCTGGCATGATCGGTTCCGTCACAGTTTCGGCGAGGGGCGCCTGATCTGCCAACATCTGGACAGAACGCAGGGCGATGTGGGGCCTGGCGCAAGCTCGTTCACTGACACCAAGGGGAACCATGAAACGCAAACTTGCCGTGGCGCTGGCCGCCGTGCTCACGCTTGCCGCCTGCGGAAGCAGTGGAAGCAGTGGAAGCGACGACTCAGCAGAAACGACTGACGCTGCAATCGAAACCGATGAACCGGCGGAGAACGTCGCGCCGGTTGAAACCGATGCACCGGCGGAGACTGATGCACCAGCCGCGACCGACGCACCGGGCGAGACCGATCCGCCAGCCGGCGCCGATGGCGTGCTCCGCGTGCCGGACGACTTTGGTGCAATCCAGGAGGCGGTCGATGCAGCTGCACCAGGCGACCTCGTGCTGGTCTCACCGGGCATCTACAACGAAGCGGTCAATGTCGTCACCGACGAGATCACGATCCGTGGCACCGACCGTGCTGGCGTGGTGCTCGATGGCGAGTTCGAACTTGACAACGGCATCCGCGTCCTCGGAGCGAAGGGCGTCGTCGTCGAAAACCTGACCACGCAGAACTACACCAGCAACGGTGTGTTCTTCACCTCTGCGATCGGCTATCGGGCCTCGTACGTCACGGCGATCCGCAACGGTGACTACGGCATCTATGCCTTCGACTCGATCAACGGCCAGATTGACAACTCGTACGGGTCGGGCAGCCCCGACGCTGGCTTCTACATCGGCCAGTGTTTCCCGTGTGATTCGATCATCGACAACGTGATTTCCGAGCACAACGGTCTCGGCTATTCGGGCACCAACGCCGGCGGCAACCTGGTCATCATGAACTCGACGTTCCGCAACAACCGTGCCGGCATCGTGCCGAACTCGGGCAGCTACGAACTGTGTTACCCGGAGCGCGACACCACAATCGTCAGCAACATCGTGCACTCCAACAACCAGGCCGACACGCCGGCCATCGACGTGGCGATTCTCGCTATGGGCAACGGCATCCTGGTGCCCGGCGGTATCGACAACACGATCACGAAGAACCTCGTGTTTGACCATGACAAGACGGGTATCGGCCTGGTTCCCTTCCTTGAAGAGGGCGCCAACGACGACCTACCCACGCCTGATGAGTGGGACGTCGGCTGCGCCGAACAGCGCGAAGAGCCGCCGGCGGAGGAGATCCCAGACACGCTCCTCTGGGAAGCACAGAACAACCGCGTGACACTCAACGACGTCAGTGACAGCCGTGTTGCTGACATCGCTGTCGAAGGCGTTGGCATGGCGACCGAAGAACTCGGCAACTGCTGGGGTGGAAATATCTTCAGTACCTCGGCGCCGCAGAACCTCGAGAACCTCGCACCGTGTGAGGGCGAGGGCAGCGGCGACTGGACACTCGGCGTGCTGAACGTGCTGACGTGGTTGGCCGACATCGACACCGCACCGCCGCCGGTC
This sequence comes from Ilumatobacter sp., assembly GCF_041688325.1. Classification (GTDB taxonomy): domain Bacteria; phylum Actinomycetota; class Acidimicrobiia; order Acidimicrobiales; family Ilumatobacteraceae; genus Ilumatobacter_A. The sequence goes on along the minus strand of NZ_JBDNIJ010000303.1, from coordinate 1,129 downwards.
AACTACAAGGAAGCAGTCATCCCGGACCCGCCGGAATTGCCGAATATGCCGGACGCCGAAACTGCGCCGGTGAACCCGGCCACCAACATCGTCGTCGACATAGACCTCGATGCGATGGTCGTGCCGGCCAAGCCAGCCTGATCAACTTGACACCTGAGATCGAACCGATGGTGGGGCAGTGGTGAACATTGCTGCACCATCGGTCGACCGGACCGAGCGTTCTCTACGCTGCTCGCTGTGAAGCGATGTCGATCAGCGGTGCTCGTCGCCACACTGCTGGTGCTGGCCTCCTGTGGATCGAGTGCACAGTCCGGCGCCACTCGCGATCCGGACCCCGAGCGCCGTGGCCCTCAGGGGCGACTCGCCCAGTTCGTGGTGCAGTGCGACCTGAGCCACGTTGCGTTCGACGACCCCCTCGTGCTGCCGTGGCAGCCGGGCAAGAGCCACCTTCACCTGTTCTTCGGAAACAACGCGGTGGACTCGAACCCGGGCTACAGCGACCGGCTACTGAATGCGAACACATCGTGTGAGCAGCGTCGTGACACAGCTTCGTATTGGGCCCCGGCCCTCCTCGATCCGACTGGGCGAGCCATCGAGCCGATCAGCCTCACCGCCTACTATCGGCCGGGTCAGGGTGTTGACCACGAAGACATCGTTGCCTATCCCGAGGGGCTGATGCTGATCGGTGGCGACTCCGCATCGCAGCAGTCCCAGTCGACTGACATCGTTGCTTGGTCGTGTGGAACGGGAGCAGCGCGAGAAGATGCACCGCTCCAGTGCGGTGCCAGCTCGACGCTGCGCATGATCGTCACGTTCCCGGACTGCTGGGACGGTGAACGGCTCACCGGCTTTGGATCGTCGGCACATGCCCGGTACAGCAGTGTCGAGACCAACGGCTGCCCTGAAAGCCACCCGGTGGTGCTGCCGCAGCTGACGATCGGGATCGACTATCCGCCCGTCGATCCGGCCGACCTGTCGCTGAGTTCGGGGGGCGTCGAGACGGCACATGCCGACTTCTGGAACGTGTGGGACCAGGCGAAGCTCGAGGGCGAAGTCGCCAACTGCCTCAACCGCGATCTCGTCTGCGGCGTTTCGAGTTAGCAGTGGCCGGGTGTGTGAGCGCCGGCCG
>NZ_JBDNIJ010000302.1:0-55082 GCF_041688325.1 Ilumatobacter sp. | reverse complement strand
CCCCCAAAGTCACCAACGGCTCCCTCTTCAGTTGACTCGGTCCAGAACGTCCGATCCCGGCGTCACCCCTCACCGCTCGTTGGCGGAGGCCAACTCGGGTCCATGCTTCCTTGGCCTCGAACGTTCTGATCCCGAGTCAATGATTTTGAAAGTGAACACCCTGACCCCCAATCAACCTCGAGAGTTGAGGAACGTTCTGATCGAGCGCCAATGGACGAGATTGGAATGCTTGCGGCAGGTGCTCCGACGGGAATCTGGCTTCTACGCTCCCTCTGATGCAGATGTCTGATTTTGACTACGTGTTGCCGGACGAGCGGATTGCACAAACGCCGATCGAGCCGCGTGATTCGGCCCGGTTGCTGGTTGCCGGCGACCCAGTCCGACACCTGCATGTGTTTGACCTGCCTGATCTGTTGCTGCCCGGTGACTTGCTCGTTGTCAACGAAACACGTGTGATCCCTGCCCGCCTCAGGCTCCACCGAGCCACTGGGGGAGCGGCTGAGGTCTTGCTGCTCGAAGCGACCAACGGGGCGCGGACCGAATGGGAAGCGCTGGTTCGGCCAGGTAAGAAACTCAAAGTCGGCGAGGAACTCTTCGCCGGCGATGTGCCGCTCGTGCGGATCGGTGAACGCACGACAGCGGGTGACACGTTCCACGTTGCGTTACTCGGGCCGACCGACGGCAGCGAGTCTCTGGAAACACTTGACACGTACGGCGAGATGCCACTCCCGCCGTACATCACCGAGCGCCTCGACGATCCGGATCGCTACCAGACGATCTATGCGAACGAACCAGGGAGTGCCGCAGCACCGACAGCGGGCCTCCACTTCACGTCCGAACTGTTCGACCGGCTTGATGCCCGCGGCGTGAATCGCGCGACTGTCGAACTCGTCGTGGGGCTCGACACGTTCCAGCCGATCAGCACAGACAACCCGCTCGACCATCCAATGCACACTGAGCGCTATCGCGTGCCACCGGAAACCATGCAGCAGTGCATCGACACACGAGCCGCAGGTGGCCGGGTGGTCGCTGTCGGGACCACCGCTGTGCGGGCGCTCGAGTCCGCCGCCAAGCTCGGCGAGCTCGCGGGCAGAACAAACATCTTCATTCACGAGGGCTTCGACTGGCAGGTCGTCGATGTACTGATGACGAACTTCCACCTCCCAAAGACCACGCTCCTCATGATGATCGATGCATTCGCCGGCCCGGTCTGGCGTGACCTCTATGCAGAAGCAATCCAGCGGGAATATCGATTTCTGAGCTTTGGAGACGCAATGCTGCTCGAACGAGCGAGTCGGTAGCGTCGTCGCCCTATGTACCGGGTGCAACTTGACGTCGAAGCCACACACGGCGCTGCCCGCGTGGGCACTGCAAGCACGGCCCGCGGCACATATCAGACGCCGCTGTTCATGCCGGTCGGCACGAGAGGTGCGATCAAGCACCTCAGCGCAGCCGACTACGAACGGCTCGGTGCCGAAATCGTGCTCGGTAACACCTACCACCTGATGTTGCGGCCGGGTTCAGAACTCATCGCGAAGTTCGGTGGCCTCGGCAAGTTCTCCGGCTGGGATGGCCTCACGCTCACTGATTCGGGCGGGTTCCAGGTGTTTTCGCTCGATCCGAAGGTCGACGACGACGGGGTGACCTTTAAGAGCATCTACGACGGGTCGAGTCATCGGTTTACGCCAGAGATCGCTGTTGATGTTCAGCAGCAACTCGGTGCTGACATCCAGATGGTGCTCGACGTGTGTCCGCCATTGCCGAGTCCGCCGGATGTGATCCGGTTGGCGTTGGAGCGCACGAACGACTGGGCTCGTCGGGCCAAGGTTGCCCATACCCGAACCGACCAGTCGCTCTTCGGCATCGTGCAAGGCGGGATCAGCGAGGCACTGCGTGCTGAGAGTGCGCAGCGAACTGTCGAGATCGGCTTCGACGGCTATGGCATTGGCGGCCTCTCGGTTGGCGAGTCTCGCGAGCAGATGCTGCCGGCACTGGCCGCAGCTATTGAGCACCTTCCCCCTGATCAGCCTCGCTATTTGATGGGGGTCGGCGACCCGGCCTCGCTTGTTGAGGCTGTGGCGCTCGGCGTCGATCAGTTCGACTGCGTGATGCAGACGCGCCTTGGCCGCCACGGCACAGCGCTCACCTCGACTGGCCGTTTCCAGGCGAAAGCGGCTCGCAATGCCGAACTTGACGAGCCGCTCGACACGACGTGCCCGTGTGAAATTTGTGCTCGGCATAGCCGCGGCTACATCCGCCACCTCTTGCAGGTCGGCGAACCAACAGCGTCGCGATTGCTGTCGATTCATAACGTGGCGTGGACAATCGACCTGATGCAGCGGATGCGGGTTGCCATCACAGACGGCACGTTCGATGGGCTCCGCAGCGACATACTCGACGTCTGGGGCTGACAACTTCGACAACAACTGAGCAGTCAAGTCACGACATGCCCATGTCAACCGGATGGTGCCGGTAGGATCGCCCGCCGATATGTCATCAACTCTCGCGACCACCCTTTTTGCAGCTGAAGATTCCGGCGGGAGTTCGATTCTTTCGTTCTTGTTCCTGCCGCTGATCCTCGTTGCCATGTACTTCTTGATGATCCGCCCGCAGCGGAAGCGGATGCGTGATCAGCAGGATCTTCAGAAATCCGTCGAGGTCGGCCAGGACGTAGTCACCACATCTGGTGTCTTCGGCACCATCACTGGCGAAGACGGGCCGAATCGGTTCTGGCTCGAAATCGATGACGATGTGCAAATCCGCATCGCTCGTGCCGCCATCCAAAACGTCGTTGACCTCGCTGACGAAGAAGAGGTTGTTGCCGATGATGCCGACGATGACGTTGTGGCCGACGAAGCCGTAGTTGACGACGACCCGGCCGGCGCTGCAGCGTCGACCGAAGATTGAACCACTCAATGAAACGCCGTCTCTGGTTCTCCCTCATCGCCACCGTCGTGGCCGTTATCGCTGCGCTCGCTGGCAACATCGCTACGAACAACGAGCCGATCCTCGGTCTCGACCTGCAGGGTGGCCTCTCGGTCATCCTCGCCCCTGAAGACGGGGCGACCGGTGATGACCTCCTTGTCGTTCGTGACCTCGTGCGGTCGTCGCTCGAACGGAGCGGCGTTGCCGAACCCGACGTCCGCGTGCAGGGATCGAACATCGTGGTCGACCTCCCGGGCGTGAAAGACAAAGAAGAGGCACTGCGCAGCGTCAGCGTTTCTGGCATCGTCGAGTTGCGATCCGTCGTGAACTTCAACGAGTGCGCCGCCTCGCCAGCTCCGGCGGTCCCGACCGACGAAACCATCGCCGAAGGACGTGTCCTCGACAGCGACGGAACGATCACGGTCGATGGTGACCCAACGGGTGAAGTAACGCCCCCCGTCGACGAAGAGAGCATCGGCTTCTTGAACGACGAAGCCAAAACCAGCTTCCGCCGGTCGGCGCCCGATCCTGATGCACCAGTCGAGACCGACGCACCCGCTGAGACTGACGCACCTGCCGAGACTGACGCACCCGCCGAGACTGACGCACCCGCCGAGACTGACGCACCCGCCGACACCTTGGCGCCTGCCGACTCGGTTCCAGCCGACGGCACTGAGCCCGTCGCCGAGGTGCCGCTTGATTTGGCTCCGACGCTCGCACCGTCCATCACCGGCGCTGAATTCCTGCCGACTCTCGACGGCAACGCACTGTGTGCCGGGCCGTCGCAGGCCAGCGGTGAAGTCTTCGCACGTGACAGCGCCTCCGTGCAACTTGGCCAGTTCGGCCAGTTCAGCGTCTCGGTTGACCTTCGAGGCGACGGTGAAGCCTCCTGGAACTCTCTCGCCACCCAGTGCTTCAACCGTCTGCCGAGTTGCCCGTCCACCGGAGTCGACACCGACGGCTCGGCCCGACCCGGCCAGATCGCCATCGTCCTTGACGGCATCGTCCAATCGGCTCCGGTCGTGAACGTTCCCGTCTTCGATGGCTCCGTCTCGATCACCGGCAGCTTCACCCAAGATGAGGCTGACCAGTTGAGCGATGTGCTCAACCGTGGTGCCTTCCCCGTGCAAGTGACCCCGCAGGAGACCCGCACGGTTTCGGCATCGGCTGGTGGCGATTCGTTGCGTGCTGCCATTATCGCTGGCCTCATTGGCCTGGCGTTGGTGCTCGCTTTCCTCCTTGCCTACTACCGCTGGCTTGCGCTCGTGATCATCGGTGGGCTGACCGTGTGGGCAATGGCTGTGTACAGCGCTGCGGCCTTCGTGTCAGGTGCAACAAACTACGCGCTGAGTCTGGCTGGTGTCACCGGCATCATCGTGGCGATCGGCGTCACCGTCGACAGTTACGTTGTCTTCTTCGAACGCATGAAAGACGAGATCCGTAATGGTCGCACGCTGCGCAACGCGGCACCACGGAGCTTCAACAGCACGTGGCGAACGATCTGGTCGGCCGACCTTGTGTCGATCATCGGAGCGCTGATCCTGTTCTCGCTCAGTGTTGGCTCGGTGCGTGGCTTCGCCCTGTATTTGGGCATCACGACGGTGTGTGACCTCTTCGTGTGCTTCTTCTTCACCCGACCTGCGGTGTTGCTGATTGCGAGGAGCAAGTTCATGGTTGGCAAACGGGCGTTCGGGCTGGAGGTGGCGACATCATGAGCCGCGGTGACCAGATTGCATCAACGGCTCTCGGCCGACTCTTCCGCGGGCAGACCGCCATTGACTTCTACGGGCGTCGCCGCGTCGGCTTTATCATCGCCGTCGTCGTCATTATTGCGACCATTGGCTCGCTGTTCACGCGCGGCCTCGACCTCGGCCTCGACTTCGAAGGCGGTGACGCCTGGGATATCCCGGCGAGCCAAACCTTCGGCGTCGACGAAGCAAAGGCCGTGCTCGAAGACAACGGCGTGCCGACCAACGGTGCTCGTATCCAGCGTCGCTCATCCGATACCAACGATCTCATCACTGTGCAGATTGAAGAGGTCACGCAGGCTAATGCCGATCAGATCACGGCTGCATTCGCGGAGGCTGCCGGCGTTGGAACCGACGAGGTCAACTTCTCCTTCACGAGTTCGACCTGGGGTGGTGAGATCACCGATAAGGCTGTCCGCGCCCTCATCATCTTCTTGATCATCGTGTCGATCTTCATTTCGATCCGCTTCGAATGGCGAATGGCGCTCGCTGCGCTTGCGGCCATGGCCCACGATGTCGTTGTGGTGGTCGGTGTCTACACCGTGTTCGGATTTGAGGTGACGCCGGGAACGGTGATTGCCTTCCTGACGATCCTTGGCTACTCGTTGTACGACACGATTGTTGTCTTCGACCGCGTGCGCGAGAACGAGGGCAAGTACGCAGGTATCCGCATGCCGTACGAGGACATCGTCAACATTTCGATGAACCAGGTCTTGATGCGCTCGATCAACACGAGTATCTCGTCGGTCATCCCCGTCGTCTCGCTGCTGCTGATCGGGTCGGGTCTGCTCGGTGCGGTCACGTTGCGCGAGTTCGGGCTGGCGCTGCTGATCGGCATGATCTCGGGCATCTACTCCTCGATCTTCGTGGCCACGCCGCTGCTTGCAGGGTTCAAGTCGAATGTCGGTCGCAAACCTCGTCGCGAAAGGCTCACCGGCGACAAGCTACGGGCCGCGGTGATCGGCAGCGGTGTCACCGGACGTCTGGCAACAACAGGCGCCAGCGTTGACGCTGGCAGCACCGCCAGGAGTGGCAGTCATGATGACGATGTGAAGACGGCGGCAGTGCTCCAGCCTGTGGGTCAGCTACTCACACATCCCCCTCGGCCGCGCAAGAAGAAGCGTCGGTGAGCTCCTCGTGAAGGCGGATAGCCTCACCGCATGACAGCTGATCACAGCTCCCTCCGGAGCTATGTACGCGATATCGCCGATTACCCAATCGAGGGTGTGACGTTTCGTGACATCACGCCGCTCCTTGGCGACGCAGCTGCCCTGGCTCAGGCCGTCGATGGCATGGTCGAACAGTTCGAGGGCGTTGCAATCGACCATGTGGTCGGTGTCGAGGCCCGCGGGTTCATCTTCGGTGCCGCAGTTGCGTATCGAGCGGGTGCAGGCTTCGTGCCGGTCCGCAAAGCTGGCAAACTTCCGTGGGCCGTTGTCCGCGAGGAGTACAGCCTCGAATACGGCAGCGACAAGCTGGAGATCCACCGTGACGCCATCCATCCTGGCGAGCAGATTCTGATTGTCGACGACGTACTCGCCACAGGTGGTACTGCAGCAGCCACTGCCAAACTCGTCGAGACACTGGGAGGCGTCGTCGCCGGCCTCGCGTTCCTCATCGAGATCGACGAACTCGGTGGCCGAACGAAACTCGGCGACCGATCAGCGAAGGCATTGCTGCACTACTGATCATGGGGACGGTCGATCGGGTTCTGCCCTGGCGTCGCTCGCAGACCGCAGCGACCGCGATTGAACTCGCACCGCTTCTTGCCGCCTATCGCCGTCGTCACCCACGGGCACCGATCACGACGATCAACCGTGCATTCCGGGTCGCTTCGGCGGCGCACGGTTCGCAACGGCGTGGGAGTGGTGAGAGCTACATCAACCATCCGCTGGCGGTCGCGCAGATCGTTGCCGACATCGGTCTCGACGAAATCTCGATTGTCGCAGCGCTCCTGCATGACGCCGTCGAAGACACGGAGATCACGGTTGCTGATGTCGAGCACGATTTCGGCTCCGACGTCGCTGCGATCGTTGACGGTGTCACGAAGCTCGAACGCATCCGTTTTGACAGCCGCGAAGAGCAACAGGCCGCCACGATGCGCAAGATGCTCGTGGCGATGGCCAAAGACCTGCGGGTGCTGGTCATCAAGCTTGCTGACCGTCTCCACAACATGCGCACATTGGCCGGTATGCCGCTCGAGAAGCAGCACCGCATCTCCCAAGAGACCATCGACATCTACGCGCCGCTGGCTCACCGCCTCGGCATGCAGGAGATGAAGCAGCAGCTCGAAGACTTGGCCTTTGCTTCGCTGCATCCAAAGCGGTTTGCCGAACTCGATTATCTCGTCAGCAACCGGACACCTGAGCGCGACATGTACCTGGCCAAGGCCGTGGCCGAGGTTCGTGCCCGCCTCGCCGAGTTGGGCATCCACGCTGAAGTCACGGGGCGTGGCAAACACCTCTGGAGCATCTACGAGAAGATGGTCGTGAAGAGTCGCGAGTTCGACGAGATCTTCGACCTCGTTGCCATCCGTGTGATCGTTCCGTCGATGAAGGACTGCTATGCGGCGCTCGGCTGTATTCACGGCCGATGGCGGCCGATTGTCGGTCGGTTCAAGGACTACATCGCGATGCCGAAGTTCAACCTCTATCAGAGCTTGCACACCACCGTGATTGGCCCCTCCGGCAAGCCAATCGAAGTCCAGATCCGAACCCACGAGATGCATCAGCGTGCCGAATGGGGCGTTGCTGCGCACTGGGCGTATAAGGATCGGAGTGGTCTGCCCGAAGATATCGATTGGCTGAATCGCATCATCGATTGGCAGGAAGAGGTTTCCGATCCTGCCCAGTTCATGGAGAGCCTCAAGACTGACCTCGAACAAGACGAGGTCTATGTCTTTACTCCCAAGGGCAGAGTGATCACGCTGCCGGTCGGTTCGACCACGGTCGACTTCGCCTATGCGGTACACACCGAAGTCGGCCACGCCTGCATCGGGTCGAAGGTCAACGGGCGACTGGTGTCGCTTGACCACGTCGTGCAGAGCGGTGACAACATCGAGATCTTCACCTCCAAGGTCGAAACAGCTGGCCCGTCGCAAGACTGGATGGCCTTCGTCGCATCGCCTCGGGCCCGCAACAAGATCCGTCAGTGGTTCAGCCGTGAACGCCGTCTCGACACCATTGAGGCAGGGCGAGACGATCTCACCGCCCAGTTCCGCCGAGAAGGCTTGTCGGCCCAACGCATCTGGAAATCCGAGCAGTTAGCTGCGGTTGTCGAGGAGTTGAGCTACGTCGATCTCGACGCACTCCTGCAGGCCGTCGGCGAGCATCACGTGTCGCCGCAGAGCGTTGCACAGCGCATTGCTCGTCTCTTCGGGTCAGGTGATGACGCTGAGCAACTGCCGTCTACCGTCGGCGCTCCCCGCCGCGAACAGCCCGCCGACGGCGAGACCCGATTTGGCGTTCACGTCGAGGGGCTCGACGATGTAATGGTGCGGCTCGCCATCTGCTGCACCCCGGTACCGGGCGATTCGATCATTGGATTCGTCACCCGTGGCCGCGGTGTGAGCGTGCATCGCAGCGACTGTGCCAACGCTGTATCGCTGATGGCTGAGCAGGCAACGCGTCTCATCGACGTCGAGTGGGATGGCGAAGAGCGGTCTGAAGCCACCTTCATCGCGGCCGTCGAGGTGGCCGCGTTCGACCGCTCGCGGTTGCTTGTTGATGTCGCCATCGCCCTGTCAGAGCACAAGATCAACATCGTCTCGTCGCAGACGCTCACAGGCACCGACCGCGTGGCCAAAATGCGCTTCGAATTCGAACTGGTCAATGCCGCTCACCTTGACTCGGTTTTACGCACGATCAAGAACATCGACTCGGTCTACGACGCGTATCGACTCAACCCCGGTAGCGCACCCGACGACGCCGCCAACGCCGGTTAGTACGCATGGGGTCAGGCCCCTTTCGCAACTCTGTCGCGGCAGAGTTGCGAAAGGGGCCTGACCCCATGCGTAACTCTGAAACGCTTCCGCACCTGACCGATAACGTGGAGAGCTGTGTCATCGTTCCAGACCAGCCCCGGTATGCGGGATATTCTCCCGCCCGAGAGCAGTCGTTGGCGTGCCTTCACGCAGGTGTTTGCAGATGTTGTGGAAGCTGCCGGATATCAGCAGCTCATCACGCCGTTGCTCGAGGACCTGGGCGTCTTTACCCGGATTGGTGACGCCACCGATGTCGTCACTAAAGAGATGTACGACTTTGTCGACAAAGGTGACCGTCGGGTGGCGCTGCGGCCAGAACAGACGGCGAGCGTTTGTCGCTCGTTCGCCCAGCACCGGCCTGTCACCCCGTGGAAGGTCTTCTACTCGGGGCCGAACTTCCGCTACGAGCGGCCGCAGCGTGGCCGCTATCGACAGTTCGACCAGGTCGGCATCGAAGTGCTTGGTGTCGATGACCCGATGCTCGACGTCGAAGTGATTGCGCTTGCGTGGGAGTTCTACGAGCAGCTCGGCCTGCAGCAGGTCAGCCTGATCATCAACAGCCTCGGTGAGCCTGACGATCGGTCGCGTTACGTCGAAGCACTGCGGACGCACTTCGTAGCCGCCGGCGATGCGCTGACAGAGCAGAGCCGCACGACGTTGGCCAAGAACCCGCTGCGCGTTCTTGACTCGAAACGCGAACCCGACGCACCGTTCATCGCGTCGGCACCCCAGATCGCCGACTTCTACAGCGACGAAGCAGCAGCACACTTCGACGCAGTGCAGGCAGGCCTCCGAGCCCTCGACATCCCGTTCACGCTCGAACCGAAACTGGTACGTGGGCTTGACTACTACCGCCGCACCATCTTTGAGTTCCAGGGTGGCACCCTCGACTCCGCGCAGAACGCCCTCGGTGGAGGCGGGCGCTACGACGGGCTCGTCGAAGCACTCGGTGGCCCGGCGACGTCTGGTATCGGTTTCGCACTCGGCGTGGACCGGACGTTGTTGGCATGCGATGACGAGGGCGTGTTTGGCGCAGAGCCCCGTGATCTTGACGCATTCGTCGTCGATGTCGTCGGTGGCATCGAAGCCGTCAAGCTGACCGCTGAGCTGCGCCAGGCAGGTTTCGCGGCCGATCGGGGCTACGACAACCGCAGCATGAAAGCACAGATGAAGCTGGCCAACCGCAGCAATGCTGCTGTGGCGGTCATTGTCGGCGAAGACGAACTCGACGCCAAAACCGTAGTTGTTAAGCCGATGCGCGGCGGCGACCAACAGACCATCCCCCGATCCGAACTCATCGCACATCTTTCAAGAACTCTCTCTCAGGAATCCGGAAACCATGACTGAACCATCTACTTCGATTCAGGCCACTTCGACTCAGGCCACATCCATGCGCACGCACCTCTGTGGTGAGCTGCGTGAGTCCGACATCGGCCGCACCGTCAGCGTGTGTGGCTGGGTTGGTCGTCGCCGCGAGCACGGCGAACACCTCGCCTTCGTTGACCTGCGCGACCACTCGGGCATCATTCAGTGCGTCATCAACGACGATGTCGATGTCCGCAGTGAATACGTACTGAAGATCACGGGCATCGTCCGTGTGCGCCCCGAGGGAACGGTCAACGACAACCTGCCGACAGGCAAGGTCGAAATCGGTGACTGCGAAGTGGAGATCCTGCGCACCGCCACGCCGCCCCCGTTCCCGATCGACGCGCGCGCCGACGACGTCGACGAGAACATTCGCCTGAAGCACCGCTACCTCGACCTCCGTCGGGAACGCATGCAGAAAAATCTGCGCCTCCGCTCGAAGATCAACGCTGCGGTCCGCAGTGCCATGGACCTCCAGCACTTCGTCGAAGTCGAGACGCCGATGCTCGTCCCGTCCACGCCGGAAGGCGCTCGCGAGTTTCTTGTACCTTCGCGCAAAGAGCCTGGCTCGTTTTATGCGCTGCCGCAGAGCCCGCAGCTCTTCAAGCAGCTGCTCATGGTGGCCGGCGTCGATCGCTACTACCAGATGGCACGCTGCTTGCGCGACGAAGACCTCCGTGCAGACCGTCAGTACGAGTTCATGCAGATGGACATGGAGATGAGCTTCGTCAACCAGGATGACGTGCTTGATGCCGTGTCGGCAGCCGTCCTCGCTGCCGCCGAGGCTGCCACGGGCGAACGCCCGGCACCGATCGAGCGGATCACCTGGCACGACGCAATGAACCGTTTCGGCAGCGACAAGCCCGACCTTCGTTTCGGGATGGAGCTCCAGGAGCTCACTCCGGTGTTCGCAAACACCGAGTTCAAGGCGTTTGCCGGTGCAGGTGCGATCAAGGCAATCAAGGTCGACGGGGGCGCCAGCGAGTACGGCCGCAACCAACTCGACAAGCTCACCGACAAGGCAAAGTCGGCTGGGGCCAAGGGCATGGTGTGGCTCAAGTGCACCGACGAGGGCTTTGATTCACCTGTCGCAAAGTTCTTGTCCGATGACGAAGTCCCGGCAGTCAAGGCAGCTCTGGAAGCCGAAACGGATGACCTCATCCTGATTATCGCCGACCAGTGGGACACGACCTGTGAAGTGCTGGGCATGCTCCGCAACGAGATCGGCCGTCCGCCGGTGCACGAAGGACCGTACCGCTACGTGTGGGTCGTCGAATTCCCGTTGTTCGTCGGTCGTAACAAAGAGACGGGGCAGCCGAAGTCTGGCCATCATCCGTTCACGATGCCGCACCCGGACGACCTCGACAAGTTTGAGACCGACCCGATGTCGGTGCGCTCCATTGCGTACGACCTCGTACTCAATGGTTGGGAGCTCGGTTCTGGTTCGATCAGAATCCATGAGCCTGAACTGCAGCGCAAGGTGTTCACCGCGCTCGGCATCTCTGACGAGGAAGCCGAAAAGAAGTTTGGCTTTTTCCTCAACCCGTTCGAGTACGGCGCGCCCCCGCACGGCGGGTTTGCTTTCGGCCTCGACCGTCTCGTCGCAATTCTGGCCGGTGAAGAAAACATTCGCGAGGTGATCGCTTTCCCGAAAACGCAGAGCGGTTCGGACCCGATGACCAACAGCCCAATCCCAGGCGATCCCAAGGCGATGGTCGAGCTGGGCCTGCGGGTTCTGCCGCCCACCGACTGACCGACGGGCGGCTCAACGCTTTCGCGGCGGTTGTCGGCGGTCGGTGATTCCCGTCGTGGCCTCAGACGATGGCAGGAGCCTCAGGGAACAACGCTCGCGCAGCCGGCGGCGGACAGCGGCGCTAGCTTCGGCATGTGCGCGACTTCACACCGATCGACCATCACCGTCGAGTAACGACAATGCAGTCGCTCCTCGCCTCGGGAGAAATCGGTGTTGATGCGCTGCTGTTCACCGATCTGACCGACATCAGGTGGCTGACCGGCTTCACGGGGTCGAATGGCTGGGCAGTCGTCCGTTCGGCTGTGACAACGCTTGGAACCGACACGCGCTACGGCGACCGGGCAGTGGCTGAAACGCAGGGGAGTGGCGTCGAGATCGTGGCCCTCCAAAATCGTTCGGCCCTCCAGGACGCCATGATTGAGGCTGCGGGATCTGGCGAGGTCGGCATCGATGGACGAACTGTCACTCAAGCGCTGTGGTCGCGGCTGGCGGTTGACCTCAAACTCGCGTCGGTTGACTCTCTCGTTGCAACGGCTCGCGAAACCAAGGACGCTGCTGAGATCGAACGCATCGAGGTGGCAGCCGTCGCCGCTGATGCCGCACTTGCTGAAGTCGAACCAATGCTGTTCGGCACGATCGACGAACCGGTCACCGAAGCTGACGTCCGCAACGAACTCGAATATCGGATGCGCCGTCATGGCGCAGACGACCGGAGCTACGACACGATCGTTGCGTCTGGGCCAGAGCATGCAGCTCGTCCGCACCATGAGGTCGGGGACCGCACGATTGTTGCAGGCGACACGGTCGTGATCGACGTCGGGGCGCTCGTCGACGGCTACCACTCGGACATGACCCGGTCGTACGTGATCGGCGAGCCAACAGCGCAGCAGCGTGAGATCTATGACCTGGTGCAGGTGTCCCAGACCGCCGGCCTCGAGGCATTGCGAAACGGCGTCACGGCGCACGCTGTCGACACCGCGTGCCGCGATGTGTTCACCGCAGCCGGCTACGGCGACTGGTACTTACACGGGACAGGCCACGGTGTGGGCCTCCAGATCCACGAACCGCCGTTCCATTCTCAGGTCTCCGATGAGGTGATCCAGACAGGAAACGTGGTCACAATCGAGCCGGGCCTCTATCGTGGAGGGTTCGGAGGCATTCGCATCGAAGATCTCGTCGTCGTCACGAGCGACGGGCATCGTGTGCTGACGCATCATCCGAAGCAACCGTTCGCTAGCTGAACCTGAATCGAAACCGAGACTCCCATGCCGCAGATTTCCGTGAACGACCTCAAGAATGGTGTGACCCTCGAACTCGAGAACGGGCTGTTCCAAGTCATCGAGTTCCAACACGTCAAGCCCGGCAAGGGTGGGGCTTTCGTTCGCACCAAGATCCGTAACGCTCGCACGGGCGCCGTCATCGACAAGACCTTCAATGCAGGCATCAAGGTCGAGCAGGCAATCGTCGACCGCCAGGACATGCAGTACCTGTACGCCGATGGCGACGACTACGTGTTCATGAACACGAGCACCTACGACCAGATGAATGTGCAACGCACAGCACTCGGAGATGCCGCCGATTACCTGATCGAGCAGATGATCGCGCAAGTGGCGATGTACCAGGGCGAGATCATCGGCGTGGAGATCGCTGCATCGGTCGAGCTGACCGTCACGATCACGGAGCCGGGCCTGCAGGGCGACCGATCAAGCGGTGGCACTAAGCCGGCAACGCTCGAAACGGGCAAGGAAGTCAAGGTGCCGCTCTTCGTGAACATCGGTGACCGCATCAAGGTCGACACTCGCACCGGCGAGTACATGGCTCGCGCCTGATCGACCCCCATGGCTGAAAACATGTCACGCCCGGACGAGCGTTCAGATTCTCGCGAGCGGGCTCTGTACCTCCTCTATGAAGCACATTCCAAAGGCATCAGCCCGAGTGACGCGCTGAGCTTGCAAGTGCTCGAACCTGACGAGATGACGATCGACCTCGTGAAAGGCGTCGAAGCCAAATCCGAGCAGCTCGACGCGGCGATTGCCGGCAAGGCCAAGGGCTGGACACTGGCGCGTATGCCCGTGCTCGACCTCAACGTGCTGCGTCTCGGAGCATTCGAGCTGAGCGAACGCCCTGATGTCCCTGTGGCGGTCGTCCTCGACGAAGCCGTCACGCTGGCTAAGCGATTTTCGACCGACGACAGCGGCAAATTCGTCAACGGCGTGCTTTCTGCGCTCGTGTCCTCGTTGCGCACCGAGCAGGCCTGACTCGCGGTGTCCGTCTGATGACGGAACGCGGGCGGGATTGTTTGCGAGAATGAGGTGGTGACCGATCAACTGCCCGTCGATGAGCAGGCAGTTCTGCCCATTGACGCAAGTGATCAGGTCGGGCCAGGCGCGGCTGATCGACCGGTCGATGCTGCCAAGGCTCATCGCCGCTCGCTGAACGAGTGGCTCAGTGATCGAACGGTGCCGCAGGCGCTGATGGTGCTCGCTGTGGTGCTCTACACCGCGTACTTCACGCAGCGCAGTCTCGACATCCATCATGGGCTCGGCACCGCGTCGTATGACTCGGCGCTCTACGACCAGGGCATGTGGCTGCTGTCGCGTGGCCAAGCCCCCTTCGTCACGCTGATGGGCCGCAACATGTTCGGCGACCACACGTCATTCATCTTGCTGTTTCTCGTTCCGCTGTACTGGATTGCTCCGGGCGCGTGGATCATGTTCTTTGCGCAGTCGGCCGCGATTGGCGCCGGGGCGATCCCCATTTTCCTGTATGGCCGGAGGCGCCTCGGCTCAGAATGGATGGCATTCGTTGGTGGGCTCGTGTACCTCGTCCATCCAGCGGTTGGGTGGACGAATCTCGAGAACTTCCATCCCGATGCATTTCTGGGGGTGCTCGTCGGCTGCGCGATCTATGGCGCGCTCGAACGCAAATGGCGCGTCTACGGCGTTTTCGTCGTGCTCTCGCTCATGGTGAAAGAGGATGTGTCGCTCGTGATCGTGCCGCTCGGGATCTGGGTGGCGCTGCGCCGTGATCGTCGAATTGGCCTGATCACGATTCTCGGCTCGATCGGGTTCATGTTCACGGCCATGTACGTCGTGATGCGTGGGCTGATCGGCGTGCCAACACGCAACGCATGGCGGCTGCCGTTCAGCCAGGACGGCGACAGTACGTTCAGGGGAGCGGCCCGGCTCGTCGAGACTGCCGTCACGAACCCGACCGAGTTGGCCGATCATCTGCGTGCCGAGAATCGCCCGTGGTACATCTGGCAGATGACCACGCCGTTCGCGCTGCTGTTCCTCCGGCTGCCGAGCGTGGCGCTCATCAGCGGCCTCGTGCTGTTCACCAACATCCTCAGCACCTTCTGGTACCAGTTCCAAGTCGAGTACCACTACAGCCTCATTGCTGTGCCAGCGCTGGCGATGGGCACGATCCATGCAATCGGAACGATTCGCGACCAACGCGACCTTCTGGCCATGCACGATGCTGATGCTGATGCTGATGAGCGCCCAGCGAAGCAACTGTTCGTGCCAACTCGGTTGATGGCGATGGGAGTGCTTGCTGTGACTGCTGCCCTGACGTCGATGATGTGGGCGCCGGTGCCGTGGAGCCGGACGCAGCTCTACTACGGGAATCCCGACAACGTCTATGCGACAACCATGCGCGAAATCATTTCAGACATCCCCGACGACGCAGCCGTCGCAGCCCACTACCGAGTCACCCCGCACTTGGCCTATCGCACCGACATTTACCAGTTTCCGAATCCGTTCAGGGTCGACCTCTATGGCGCCGACGCAGCCATTGCTGGCACCCGGCTCGCTGATCGTGCCGACCGGATCGAGTTCGTGGTGCTCCCGACGAGTGAAGACGAGAACCTTGCTGATGACTGGGCGCTCGTGTCGAGCGCCTTTGATGAAGTCGACCGCAACGACATTTGGATCCTGTACGAGCGCGATCGATCTGTTGCCCTCCCGGGAAACCCGGTCATTCCGGGCTGAGGTTGGTGGCTTGTGTCAGAGAATTTCGCTGCTGTGTTTTCAGTCGGTCGACGTCGGTGCTACCTTCAACTTCTGAACCGTGAAGTGAGTCCAGTGAGGCTCACACGGAAAGGACAACATGACGAACACCCCCGACGAACAGTCCGCCGAACCTGCAGGTAAGCAGGTGCTGGGTCCGGACGACGTGCGCCGAGCAATCACTCGGATGGCACACGAGATCATCGAGCGCAACCGTGGACTGGCCGGTGTTGCTCTGGTCGGCATTCAAACCGGAGGCGTCTGGGTCGCTGAACTCCTCGCTGCCGAGATTGCCCGTATCGAGCCCGAGACCGATGGCGTGCTTCTCGGCTCGCTCGACGCCTCGCTCTACCGCGACGATATTGGGCTGCGCCCAGTGACGCCTGGAACGGTCAGCGACCTGACCTTCACGGTCGAGGGTGCCACTGTGGTTCTCGTCGACGATGTGCTCTACACCGGCCGAACAGTGCGCTCAGCACTCGACGCGATCGGTGACTACGGCCGCCCGAAATCTGTTCAGCTCGCGGTGATCGTCGACCGAGGCCATCGCGAGCTGCCGATCCGCCCAGACTACGTCGGCAAGAACCTGCCGACGAGCTCCGAGGAGAGTGTCACCGTCACCGCAGAGGGCGTCGTGATCTCAGGCGGCGGCTCCTGATGAGTCGCTCGCTGCTGTCGATTAGCGAACTTGGCGAGCCCGGGCTGCGCCGCCTGCTTTCGATCGCCGATCACATGGCTGAGGTCAATCGTCGCCCCAACCCCAAGGTGCCGGCGCTGCGTGGGAAGACTGTCTGCAACCTTTTCTTCGAAGACTCGACGCGCACTCGACTGAGCTTTGAGACCGCCGCCAAGCGGCTCTCGGCCGACACAATGAACTTTGCCGTCAGCCAGTCGAGCTTGAACAAGGGTGAGAGTCTGCGTGACACGGTCGAGACGATTGCTGCGATGGGCGTCGACGCCTTCGTCATTCGCCACGGGTCGAGCGGAGCACCTTGGCAACTTGGTGCTTGGACGAACGCCAGCGTGATCAACGCCGGCGACGGCTGGCATGCACACCCGACGCAGGCGTTGCTCGACATGTACACAGTGCGCACTGCACTCAACCGGCTTGAAGGCTTCGACGGGCTGCGCGTCGCCATGGTCGGCGACATCAAGCACAGCCGTGTCGCGCGCAGTACGACCGAGGCGTTCAAGATGCTCGGTGCCGACGTCACCTGGGTTTCGCCCCGCACGCTGCTGCCACCGTCGCACAAGGAACATGTCGTCTCTAACCTCGACGAAGTTCTCGACGACATCGACATCCTCTACCTCCTCAGGATGCAGAAGGAACGGATGAACGAAGCACTCGTGCCGAATCTGCGCGAGTACACGACTCGGTTCGGCCTCACCCCAGAGCGGGCGGCTCGCCTCGGCGATCACGTTCTCGTCATGCACCCGGGTCCGATGAACCGCGGTGTCGAGATGGCAGTCGACCCCAGCGAACTCCGGGGCAACGTCATCAACCAACAGGTCACCAACGGCATCAACGTCCGCATGGCCGTGCTCTTCGATCTCCTCGGGAGCGGATCCGAGAACTCACTCGCAGGAAGCCCAGAAGCATGAAATCCACGCCCCGGAAGCTGTTGATCACCAATGGTCGGCTCATCGACGCCGGTGGTGAACGCAGTGCCGATGTCCGAATCGCGGACGGAGTCGTCACCGAAGTCGGTGTCGGCTTGCTGTCGAGCGACGGCGAGCAGATCGTTGATGCGGCCGGCATGGTCGTTTGCCCGGGTTTCGTTGACCTCCATGTGCACCTCCGCGAGCCCGGCCGGGAAGAAGCGGAAACCATCGAGACGGGGAGCAGGGGAGCGGCGATTGGCGGATTCACGGCCATCGTTGCCATGCCGAACACGGATCCGACGCAAGACTCGGTCGGCGTTGTCGAGTTCGTCCGCCAGCAGGGTGAACGTGCCGGGCTCTGCGAAGTGCTCCCGTCGGGTTCGATCACGGTCGGCCGCAAGGGCGAGACCCTCACGCCGTTCGCCGAACTTGCTGCCGCCGGTGTTCGGCTCTTCACCGACGACGGCAACGGGGTCCAAGACCCGCAGCTGATGCGCCGGGCCTACGAGTACGCCAGCGACCTCGGGATCACGATGGCGCAGCACTGCGAAGTCGAACGGTTGACCGAAGGTGCAGTCATGCACGAGGGTTCGTGCTGCAGTCATCTCGGGCTGCCCGGCTGGCCATCGCTCGCCGAAGAGTTGATGGTTCACCGCGATATCGAGTTGGTGCGCCTCACCGGTGCACCCGCCCACTTTCTCCACCTGTCGACCGCTGGTTCGGTCGAACTCGTCCGCAAGGCCAAGGCAGACGGCCTCGCCGTGACTGCCGAGGCGACCCCACACCACATCAGTCTCACCGACGAACTCCTGAGGTCGTACAGCGCGCTCTACAAGGTGAACCCTCCGCTGCGCACGATGGACGACATCACAGCAATCCGCGAGGGACTCCGCGACGGCACGATCGACGCAATCGCCACCGACCATGCACCGCATGTTTCGGCGAGCAAGGAGTTGCCGCTCGATCAGGCGCCGCCCGGCATGCTCGGATTGGAAACTGCGCTGGGTGTGTCGATTGCTCACCTCGATATGCCGCTTGTCGACATCGTTGCAGCATTGTCCTGGAAGCCAGCTGAGATCGCCGGCGTCGCCGATCGGCATGGCCGTCCAATCGAAGTCGGCGAGCCAGCGAACCTGACGGCATTCGATCCCGCAGAGGAGTGGGAAGTGGTGCCGGGGCAACTGGCGAGCAAGAGCCGTAATACACCGTTTGTTGGTGTCCCGCTGACTGGACGGGTGAAGCACACGATCTTCAATGGCGAGGTCGTTGTGTTGGACGGAGTGGCGCAGAAATGAATGACCATCCAGTAGACTGCATGAACATGCAGCCGAGTCAGATGATGCAGAATGATCCACACGGAGCGAAAAACAATGCCTAAAACGATTCGAGAAGGGGCGCTCGTTCTTGCAGACGGCAGCGTCTTCGAAGGTGAACTGATCGGGGCCGCGCCCGGGGCCGGTTCGGGCAGCGGCATCGCCACCGGTGAGGTCGTGTTCAACACGGTGATGAGCGGGTATCAAGAAGTGATCACTGACCCCAGCTATGCCGGGCAGATCATCACGTTCACGTACCCTCACATCGGGAACTACGGCATCAGCGCCGCTGACTTCGAGTCGCGTGGAACGTTCTGCCGAGGCATCGTCGTCCGCG
Source organism: Ilumatobacter sp. (assembly GCF_041688325.1). Taxonomy (GTDB): domain Bacteria; phylum Actinomycetota; class Acidimicrobiia; order Acidimicrobiales; family Ilumatobacteraceae; genus Ilumatobacter_A. The sequence goes on along the minus strand of NZ_JBDNIJ010000302.1, from coordinate 36,047 downwards.
ACCTCGCTCGCCGCCACAGCAACTTCCGCGCCGAAAGCGACCTCGGTTCGATGCTCGAGCAGCAGGGCGTGCCGGGAATCGCAGGGATCGACACTCGTCGCCTCACACGACTGATTCGTGCCACCGGAGCGTTACCGGGAGCATTCGGCAGCGCACCCGAAGTCGAACTGCTCGCAGCCGCAAAGGCCGAGCCTGGCACCGACGGCATCGACCTGGTCTCCACAGTCACGACTCCGCAGAACTACACCGTCGAGGCAGCCGACCCGGACAGCCGCATCCAGATCGTGGCGATGGACTTCGGCATGAAGACCAACATCGTCAACAACCTGGTGCAGCTCGGCCGAGTCGACGTCGTGCGCTCCGACACATCGGCTGGCGACGTCCTGGCGCTCAACCCGCACGGCGTGTTCTTGAGCAACGGACCAGGTGACCCGACGATGTCGCCGTCTGCCATCGAGGCCATTCGCGGCTTGCTTGGCAACGTCCCGATTTTCGGCATCTGCCTCGGGCACCAACTGCTGGGTCATGCCATCGGCGCGACCACGGTGAAGTTGCCGTTCGGCCATCACGGTGGCAACCATCCGGTCCAGAACCTGCTGACCCGCAAGGTTGAGATCACCAGCCAGAACCACAATTTCGCCGTCGACCCCGACTCGCTCAGCGGCATCGCCGAGATGACCCATATCAACCTGAACGACGGTGTTTGCGAGGGCCTGCAAGTCAATGGCGAGCAGGCATTCAGCGTCCAGCACCATCCTGAAGCCAATCCCGGCCCGCATGATGCGAACTACCTGTTCGGTCAGTTCGCCGACATGATTGCTGCCAGCGCAGCTCCGACCAACCGGAAGGCTGGCATCTGATGCCTCGGCGTAACGACATCGAATCGATCCTCATCATCGGCTCCGGGCCAATTGTGATTGGCCAGGCCTGCGAGTTCGACTACTCGGGCACCCAGGCCTGCCGTGTGCTGAAAGAAGAGGGCTACCGCGTCATTCTGGCCAACTCGAACCCGGCGACGATCATGACCGATCCGGACTTCGCTGACGCGACCTACATCGAGCCGCTCACCTGGGAAGTGCTCGCAGCGATCATCGACCGGGAACAGCCCGATGCGGTGCTGCCGACACTCGGCGGTCAGACCGGCCTGAACATCGCCATGGAGCTTTTTGAGCGCGGCCTGATCGGCGTCCCGGGCAAGCCTGAGATGATCGGCGCGAACGCCGAGGCGATCTCGACCGCCGAAGACCGCGGGAAGTTCAAGATTGCGATGACCGAGATCGGCCTCGAATCATGCCGCTCGCGGATCGCTCACAACATGGACGATGCCCGGGTCGCCATGGTCGAGATCGGCCTCCCGACCATGATCCGTCCGGCATACATCCTCGGCGGACGTGGTACGGGCATTGCCTACTCAGTTGAAGAGTTCGAGAAGCTGGCGGCGGCTGGCATCTCAGCCAGCCCGATCAACGAGATTTTGGTCGAGGAATCGATCGTCGGTTGGAAGGAATACGAGCTTGAAGTGATGCGTGACCACGCCGACAACTGCGTGATCATTTGCGGCATCGAGAACTTCGACCCGATGGGCGTGCACACCGGTGACTCGATCACCGTTGCACCGATTCAAACACTCACCGATGTCGAGTATCAGAAGATGCGCGACGCAGCCATTGCCTGCATCCGTCGTGTCGGCGTTGAAACGGGTGGCTCGAACGTGCAGTTCGCTGTCAATCCAGCCGATGGTCGACAGGTCGTTATCGAGATGAACCCGCGCGTGTCGCGTTCTTCAGCGCTGGCCTCGAAGGCGACCGGCTTCCCGATCGCCAAGATTGCCGCCAAGCTGGCCGTCGGGTACACCCTCGACGAAATCCCGAACGACATCACTGCTCACGACGCAGCCGGTGAAGCTCCTTCCGTCGCCGCCGTGCTGAGCCGGGGACTGACCCCTGATGGGACAGGCCAAACCCGCTATGCAACGCCGGCGAGCTTTGAGCCGGCCATCGATTATGTCGTGACCAAGATCCCGCGCTGGGCGTTCGAGAAGCTGCCCGGTGCGTCTGGCATCCTCGGCACCCAGATGCAGGCCGTTGGCGAAGTGATGGCAATCGGCCGTACCTTCCCCGAGAGCCTGCAGAAGGCGATTCGCTCGCTCGAACTCGGGTACAACGGGCTCGGCTGCCATGCTGGCGAAGACCACCTGATCGCCGAGTTTACTGACGACGAATCGCTCCTCGTTCAAGCTGCGATCCCGACACCCGACCGAGTCCTGCACGTCGGCGAGGCGTTGCGCCGTGGGATTTCGATCGAGGTCATCCACGAACGCACGGGGATCGACCCGTGGTTTCTCGATCAGATGTCGCTGATCACCGAAGAGCGCGTCCACCTCGCGGCCACAGGGTTTGAGGCGATGTCTCCACGCGACTGGAAGCGGGCAAAGCAGCTTGGCTTCTCCGACGCTCAGTTGTCCTATCAATGGGATGTCGCCGAGGCCGACGTCCGGATTGCACGCGAGGCCGCCGGCGTCGTGCCGACGTACAAGACGGTTGACACCTGCGCGGCCGAGTTTGAGGCCGAGACGCCGTACCACTACTCCACCTACGAAGACGAGACTGAAGTTCGCGCCTCCGACGGCAAGAAGGTCATGATCCTCGGATCGGGTCCGAACCGGATTGGCCAGGGCATCGAGTTCGACTACTGCTGCGTGCATGCGTCCTTCGCGCTGCGTGAAGCAGGCTTCGAGACCATCATGGTCAACTGCAACCCGGAGACGGTCTCGACTGACTACGACACCTCGGACCGCTTGTACTTCGAGCCGTTGACCAAAGAAGATGTGCTCAATATCATCGACGCGGAGCAGCCGTACAAGGTGATCGTCTCGCTCGGTGGGCAGACGCCACTCAAACTTGCAGGTGAGATTCCGCTCGAGCTGGTCGCGGGGACCTCACCCGATTCGATCGACGCTGCCGAAGACCGCGAACGCTGGAACAAAATTTGCGACGAGTTGCACATCCCGCAGCCGCCCGGAGGTACTGCGGTCAACGTCGAGCAGGCGTTACTGATCACCGAGCGCATCGGTTTCCCGGTGCTTGTGCGCCCCAGCTACGTGCTCGGTGGCCGAGCAATGCAGATCGTTCACGACCGAGACCATCTGGCCGCGGCGATGGCCGAACTCGCCGGGTTCGGCAGCCTTGGCAAAGAAGGTGGTCTCTCCGCGGAACGCCCCGTGTTAGTCGACCGGTTCCTGGCGGATGCAACCGAGGTCGACGTCGATGCAATCCGCGATCACACGGGCGAGGTGCTGATTGGTGGCGTGATGGAACACGTCGAAGAAGCTGGGGTGCACTCCGGTGACTCGGCATGTGCCATCCCGCCGCAGACACTTCCGTCGTGGGTCATTGAGGTCATGGAGGCGTACACCGCGTCGATCGCGAAGCGGCTCGACGTTCGTGGTCTGATCAACGTGCAATTCGCCGTTGCCGGTACGACCGTCTACGTCATCGAGGCGAATCCGCGTGCTAGTCGGACGGTGCCCTTCGTCGCCAAGGCGACCGGCGTCCCGCTGGCCAAGGTTGCGACACGAGTGATGCTCGGCGCCACGCTGGCCGAGTTGCGTGACGAAGGATTACTCCGGCCGCCGATCACGGGCCACGTCTCGGTCAAGGAAGCCGTTCTGCCGTTTACCCGATTCCCGGAAGTCGACCCGGCACTTGGCCCAGAAATGCGGTCAACTGGCGAAGTGATGGGTATTGCCGACACGTTCGGCAAGGCTTTCTATAAGGCTGAACTCGCCGCCGGCACCATGCTCCCTGAAGAAGGCACGGTCTTTCTGTCGCTCGCCGACCACGACAAGCCGGCAGGTCTCGTCGTTGCGCAGCGCATGCAAGCCCTCGGCTTCGGTGTCGTTGCCACCGCTGGCACAGCGGAATACCTCGCCCGATTCGGTGTCGCAGTCGATCAAGTGCTGGCCAAGGTGCAAGACGGCACAGGTGTCACGGCCGTCGACCTGATTGCCAACGGCGAGATCCATTTTGTGGTGAATACGCCGCGGGGCCGCATCGGCCGTGCCGACGGCGCACACATCCGTAAGGCGGCGAGCCTGCATCACGTTGCCTGTGTCACCACCGTCGATGCTGCCATCGCAGCTGCGCAGGGATTGTCCGAGCGGCACGGAGTCCTGCTCGGCGTCAAGTCCTTGCAGGAGTACCACGCCACAGGAACCACCGTTGAGTGAGAGCCGAGTGAAGATTGACACCAGTGTTCAGATCGGGTCGCTCACGCTTGACGCGCCGGTGATGATGGCATCGGGCACTGCGGGCTACGGCACCGAGATGGCGCCGTTCGTCGACCTGTCGGCTCTCGGCGCGATCGTCACCAAGTCGCTTGCGCCGTACGAGTGGGCTGGAAATCCGGCGCCACGCGTCCACCCGACCCCACAGGGGATGTTGAATGCTGTCGGGCTCCAAGGCCCAGGCATCGAATACTGGCTCGACAAGGTGCTCCCGCCGTTGATCGACACTGGCGCCACCGTGATCTGCAGCATCTGGGGACGGTCGCTGGAGGACTACCAGTTGGCTGCAGAAATGCTTGCCGATGCCCCGCCAGAGGTGGTCGCCGTCGAAGTCAATCTGTCGTGCCCCAATCTCGAAGGGCGCGGGTCGATCTTCGCGCACGACATCGAACTGTCGAGGAACGTGATCGCAGCCACAGCGGCGTGTGGTCGACCGCGCTGGGCGAAGCTCAGCGCGAACACCGACAGGATCGTTGATGTCGCACACGCCGTCCACGAAGCAGGTGCCGAGGCGGTGACGTGTGTGAACACACTGCTCGGCTTGGCCTATGACCCGGACACGCTGGCAACGACGCTGGGAGCGGGCGGTGGCGGTTACTCGGGCCGTGCCATGCACCCCGTCGCGGTTCGCGCTGTCCACGACGTGCACGCAGCGCTTCCCGATCTGGCGATTATCGGCGTCGGGGGAGTCGCTTCTGGTTGGGACGCCGTGGAGATGTTTCTGGCGGGAGCGAGCGCCGTTCAGGTCGGAACTGCAACGTTTGCGGATCCTCGGGCAGCTGCAAACGTCCAGCGTGAGCTTGTGGAATGGGCCACAAAACGCAAGATCCGACGCATCAGCGATCTGTCCGCGTTAGTGTAAGTTCATGGCTACACCTCCACTATTGACACCAGAGCAGCGGGCCGCAGCTCTCGTCAAAGCGGGCCAGGCTCGCGCCGCTCGCGCTGAGATCAAAGCCCGCCTGAAAATGGGGTCGATGTCGCTCGTTGAGGCACTTGATTCCGACGATATAAACGTCGGCAAACTTAAGGTCGTTTCGATGCTCGAATCGCTCCCCGGGGTCGGCAAGGTCAAAGCCCGTCGGCTGATGGAAGAAATTGGTATCGCCGACAATCGTCGTGTGCAAGGGCTCGGTGCGCAGCAGCGTGCCTCCCTGCTCAGCCATCTCGGCTGACGCACTTCGTGAGGCTTCTTTCCGCATGATCGTCGTCGTCAGTGGCCCCGGTGGGGTCGGCAAAGGCACGATCGTCGATGCGGCGGTCAAACGTGATAACGGGCTGTGGCTGAGCCGTTCCTGGACCACCCGGGACCAACGCCCGGGTGAAGCCGACGACGCTTACGTGTTCGTCACACCTACTGAGTTCGAAGCGCATATCGGCGCTGGTGGTTTCCTCGAATGGACCGAGTTCCTCGGGAATTACTACGGAACGCCGGTGCCCGATGAGTCTGCTCCCGACGTCAACGGTCGCGACATCGTCCTTGAAATCGAGGTGGACGGTGCCCAACAGGTCAAACGGATCCACCCGGACGTCATGCTCATCTTTGTGCTGCCTCCGAGCCGCGAAGAACAAGAGCGACGGCTCCGCGGCCGCGGTGACGTTGACCACAAGGTCCTCGCACGCCTGAAGAAGGCCGAACAGGAAGAGCCAATTGGGCGCGAGTTGGCCGACCACGTTGTGGTCAACGACGACCTCGAAGACACGATTGCTGAGATGCTGGCGATTATCGACGCAGCCCGCTGAGCGGCAGCATGGCCTTGCGTTGCGCACCGCAGGTCCTGCGAGCGGCTGGCACACGCGTGGCGCCGCCTGAGGTGCGATGTCCGGTAGCATGGTCAGTCTTATGGCGCTTGATCACGACACGATGATTGATCCTCCTATCGAGACGCTCCTCGACAAGGTCGATTCAAAGTTCACCCTCGTCACGCTCGCAGCTCGCCGAGCGCGCAACATCAACTCGTACTTCAACCAGCTGGGTGATGGCCTCGGCCACATGATCCCTCCGCAGGTGTCGTCGACAGCGCATAAGCCACTCTCGATGGCATTCGAAGAAATCGCTGCTGACAAGATCGTCTGGACCGCAGCTCCTGTGCCGGTCGAAGAAGTCGTGGCGGAAGAAGACCCCGACGCCGAAGCGCAGACCGCTGTTGACGCAGCAGTCGACGCCGAGGGCTGAGCACCGCTCCAACGTTCCGATGAGTGCGTCGCCCCTCGCTGGCAAGCGCATCGTCCTCGGAGTTACGGGCGGCATTGCTGCCTACAAGGCCATTGAAGTGTCACGCCGTCTCGTTGACGCGGGCGCCCACGTGGTGCCGATCATGACTGAGGCGGCACACCACTTCGTCGGCACGACCACCCTGAGCGCGCTCGCCTCTGAGCCGGTGCAGACCGAGTTGTGGCACAACGCGACATCGCCGATTCCTCACACGTTCGTCGGCCAGGGCGCCGATCTGATCATCGTTGCTCCGGCTACCGCCAAGTCGATTGCTGCGTATCGGATGGGCTACAGCCACGATCTACTGCAGAACACACTGATTGCGACCCGTGCCCCGGTCATCGTCTGCCCTGCCATGCACACGGAGATGTGGGAGCACCCCAGCGTCGTCGACAACATCGCGGTGCTTCGCTCGCGAGGCGTGCACATTGTCGAGCCCGAATCTGGGCGCCTTGCAGGTGGCGACGAAGGTGCTGGCCGACTGGCCTCGCCCGAATCGATCGTTGCCGCCGCCGAACGTGTGCTCGGCCCCGCCGATCTGGCTGGTGTCAGCGTCGTGGTCTCAGCTGGCGGCACACGCGAACCGATCGATGCGGTCAGGGTCATCGCTAATCGCAGTTCCGGCAAGCAGGGCTACGCCGTGGCTGCCGAAGCTGCAGCCCGGGGGGCTTCGGTCACGCTGGTGACCACCGTTTCTTTGCCAACGCCGCAGGGCTGCCGCATCGTTCCGGTCGAAACCGCTGCACAGATGCAAGCCGCCATGGAGCAGGCCGCTGCGACGCATGACGTGGTCGTGATGGCAGCCGCGGTTGCTGACTTCCGGCCAGCCCAGGTTGCTGAGGGCAAACTCAAGAAACGCGATGGCGCCCCCAAGATCATTCTGGAACCGACGCCCGACATCCTGGCTGGCCTTGGTTCGAACAAGCGTGTCGGCCAAGTGCTGGTCGGTTTCGCGGCCGAGACCGATGACCTTGTCGCCAACGCCCAGTCGAAGCTCGACAAGAAGCATCTCGATCTGATCGTTGCGAACGATGTCAGTGCGCCCGGGGTTGGCTTCGCTCATGACACAAACGCGGTTACGCTGCTGCGGCCTGACGCGGAGCCTGTCGAGATCGACCTTGCTTCCAAGCGAGATATCGCCCGGGTGGTGATCGACGCAATCATCGCTCTTCGCGATGCTCGCTGACACCATCAACGATCCCATTCTTTTCCCACACTTCTGACAGGACAAAGCGGACCAACAACATGGCCAACTACACCTTCACCTCTGAATCAGTCACCGAGGGCCATCCCGACAAGATTGCTGACCAGATCTCCGACGCTGTGCTCGATGCAATCCTCACCGAGGACCCCCACGCACGCGTTGCTTGCGAAACCATGGTCACCACCGGTCTCTGCGTCGTTGCTGGCGAGATTACGACCACGGCGTACGTCGACATCCAGCGCATTGCACGCGACACGATCAATGGCATTGGCTACGACGACGCTCAGAAGGGGTTCGACGGTCACACATGTGGGGTCATGGTGACCCTCGACGAGCAGAGCCCAGATATTGCCCAAGGCGTCAACGCGAGCGAAGAATTTCGTGGCGGTTCAGCCGGCGAAGACGAGCTCAACCTGCAGGGCGCAGGCGACCAGGGCATGATGTTTGGGTACGCCTGCAACGAAACCGACGTACTGATGCCATTGCCGATCAACACCGCGCATCGCCTGGCAGAGCGTCTGGCCGAAGTCCGCAAGAGCGGTCAGGTGCCCTACCTGCGGCCTGACGGCAAGACTCAGGTCACATTCGATTACGAAGACGGAGTTCCGGTAGCGCTCAAGGCTGTGCTCATTTCGACGCAGCACCAGGCCGGCATCGACCGTGACACGGTGATCCGTCCGGACCTCATCGACCAGGTCATCCGGCCAGTCATCCCTGAGCAGTTCGCTGATGATGACTACGCCGTGTTCATCAACCCGACCGGCAACTTCGTGATCGGTGGCCCGCAGGGCGACTGTGGTCTCACCGGCCGCAAGATCATTGTCGACACCTACGGCGGCATGGGTCGTCACGGTGGCGGTGCCTTCTCCGGCAAGGATCCGTCCAAGGTTGACCGTTCGGGTGCCTACGCAGGCCGCTGGGTTGCCAAGCACGTCGTCGCCTCTGGCGCCGCCGATCGCTGCGAAATCCAGCTTGCCTATGCCATTGGTATGGCGCAGCCCATGAGCATCCTCGTCGAGACCTTCGGCACGGCCAAAGAAGACCCAGCCAAGATTGAAGCCGCCGTTCGGGCAATTTTCGACCTGCGTCCGGGTGCGATTGTCCGCGATCTCGACCTCTTGCGTCCGATCTACAAGGACTCGGCGGCGTACGGCCACTTCGGCCGCGAGCAGTTTCCGTGGGAGCAACTCGGTCGTCTCGACGAGTTCAAGGCTGCTGTCGGCGCCTGATTGTGATGACCGGTCACACTGTGCCAGGCACAGTGTGACCGGCCGCGTCGCTCGCGTCTTGCCCAACGTCACCGGGCTGGACAAGAGTTTCGACTATCTCATTCCTGACGACCTGCAGGTCCCGGCGCACTTCGGCCCGGTTCGGATCGGGACCATTGTCCGAGTCGAACTGCATGGTCGACGGATCGGCGGTTGGATCAGCGACATCGTCGATGTCGACGATGCTGCGGTCGATCGAACATCGTTGAAACGGATCGCGAAGGTCACAGGGCACGGTCCCGACGTCGAGTTGTTCGAACTCGCCGAGTGGGCGTCGATCCGCTGGGCAGCCCGACGGTCTCGGCCGTTTCTCGTTGCGGCGTCCCCGTCCCGGGCGATCACGGCCTTGCCACCTGACCGACGCACGACCCCGGTTCTCGTACCGTCGTCGCCAGCGACGACCGAGCTGCTGGCCGCCGGCGGGGGAGTGCTGCGGCTGCCGCCGCTGAGCGATGTCCTCCCCGCCCTTCGCTCGGTCATAGCCCACGGTCCGACGCTCGTCGTGACACCGACAATCAGCGATGCACGGACCTTGGCGACGCGCCTCCGACGATTGGGCGTGTCTGTGGCACTGATGCCTGATGACTGGGCGGCAGCGAGGGGTGGGGTCGACGTGGTGATTGGCCCGCGATCTGCTGCATGGGCGCCCTGCCCGGACATGGCATCGGCTGTCGTCATCGACGAGCACGACGAAGCCTTGCAGGAAGAACGAGCGCCGACCTGGCATGCGCGCGACGTCCTGGTCGAACGATGCCGCCGAAGCGGCATTCCGCATGTACTGATCTCGCCAGCGCCATCGCTCACCGCAGTCGTGACGGCGGCCGGGGAGTCGGGTGTTGTCCACCCGCCGTTCACGCGCGAGCGGGCGGCGTGGCCGAAGATCACCATCGTCGATCGAACGAACGAGGAGCCGTGGAAGAAGTCGCTCGTCACCTCGACGTTGATCGACCGGATACGCAACCCCGATCTCACGGTGGTCTGTATCAGTAACATCACCGGCCGAGCCCGTGTCTTGGCATGCAGGTCGTGCGAGGTGCTGATCCGCTGTGAGATCTGCGACGCAGCGGTCGGGCTGACGTCTGACAACGTGCTGTCGTGTACCCGTTGCGGCACTGACCGGCCAGCTGTGTGTCAGGCCTGCGGGGCTTCGAACTTCGCAAACCTCCGCCCTGGCGTCAGCAGGTTGCGCGAAGAACTCGAAGGCGCGGCAGCCCGGCAGGTCGTCGAGATCACTGGGGCCGACACCGAACGCCCACCCGCAGCCGGGGTCTACGTCGGCACCGAAGCGGCGCTCTACCGCGTGCCGTCTGCCGATGTCGTCGCCTTCCTCGAATTCGACTCCGAGATGCTCGCACCAAGGTTCCGGGCCGCCGAGCAGGCGCTGTCGCTCATTATCCGAGCCGGTCGGTTGGCGCCCGAGGTGCTGATCCAGACCTTTATGCCCGACCATGTCGTGCTGCAAGCAGCGGCCGCAGGTCACCCTGACGAAGTGACCAGAGTCGAACGAGAACGGCGCGAGATGCTCGGTTTCCCCCCGTTCGGTGCGCTTGCCAGCGTCACGGGCCCCGGGTCATCGGAGCTGGTTGGACAGCTTGAGTCGAACGTGCAAGTCGGAGGCGACGATGCGACTGGCTACGTCGTACGAGCCGACGACTGGATGACGCTCGGTGCGGCGCTCAATGCAACCGAGCGTCCAAAAGGCAGCCGACTCCGTATCGAGATCGATCCGCCTCGGCTGTAGGTCCTGCACCTCATCGATGTTGGGGCTCCTCGGCGATTCCAATCATGGCCTTGACCGATCGTGACGAATCTGACCGTCAGCGCTCCGGCGATGGTTGGGCGTGAGCCGACTTCGGACTGACGCTGAGAAGTCGGAACCCGGCCTTGGAAGCAATCCTCTCGGTCAGGTGCCCTTGGGATTGCAGCCAACGCTGCAACGAGTCGGCACCCAGATGCTTCTGGACGACGAGTGCGGCAATGCCATCGTTGTCGAGGAGCGCAAGCCATTCCAGCAGGAGCGCGCGCATCGCAGGCTTGCCGATTCGTACCGGCGGATTCGACCACAGCGTGGCGAACCGGATGTCGGCTGGAACGTCACCGGGTGCGACAGCGCGCAGGTTGGTAATACCGTTTCGTTCGGCGTTGCGGGTGCATAGATCGCGGGCGCGGCTGTTGATGTCGACCGCCCACACGGTGGCGTTGGGGGAGCGGCGCGCCATCGCCAGGGCAATGGGTCCGGCCCCAGCTCCAAGGTCGAGGAGATGGCCCGTGGACGCAATTGGAAGCTCAGCACGCAGCAGCAGACTCGTGCCGGTGTCGACGTGCCCGCGGCTGAACACGCCTCGATCGGTCTCCAACGTAAACGCCGTGTCCGGGAGCATGACGTCAATGGTCACGGGGTCAGACGGCACCGTCGGGTCGTCGTCGAAGTAGTGAGCGTCGGGGCTCGTCGAGCCAGTTGATTCGGCTCCGGTCTGGGCGTCGGTATCGGGATCAGAGCTCACGGGCCGTAGCCTGGCAGGAATGTCGTACAAGATCAGGACATACGGCGATCCAGTGCTGAAAACAAAGGCCGCACCGATCGAGAACGTCGACGGCAGAGTCATCCGCCTTGTCGACGAAATGTTCGACACCCTCGTCGATTCCGGCAACGGTCTGGCGCTCGCTGCACCCCAGGTGGGCGTGCAGAAGCAAGTGGTCGTCTGGGACTTTGGCGACGATCCGTTGGCGATCGTGAACCCCGAGATCATCGAGTCCGATGGCGAGTGGCTGTTTGACGAAGGTTGTCTCTCGATTCCCGGGCTCTACGTGGAGATGCTTCGTCCCAAGCAGGTCTTGGTACGCGGCGTCAGCCTCGACGGCGAGATTATTGAGATTGAAGCCGACGAGCTCGAAGCCCGGATGTTCCAACACGAGATCGACCACCTCAACGGCGTCCTCATGTTCGATCGGCTCGAAGGCGACCAGCGCAAAGAAGCCATGCGCGAGTATCGGCGCATGGAAGAACAAGCTGCCGCCGGGGTCCAGCAACGTCAGCCGTTGCGTAAGCGTCTCGGCCTGTCCTGAGCTGGTTCGACTGATGAGGATCGTCTACCTCGGGACGCCCGAGATGGCGGTTCCGCCCCTCCAAGCGCTGCATGCAGCAGGTCATGAAATCCTGCTCGTCGTCACCCGAGTCGATAAGAAACGGGGGCGAGGTTCGGCCCTGTCGCCGAGCCCGGTCAAGGCCGCAGCACTCGAACTCGACATCGCAGTGTCGCACGAGCCCGACGACGTGCTTGGCGCAGTGGCCGACGGTGCTGAGCTGGGTGTCGTCGTTGCCTACGGACGCCTGATCAAGCCACACATCCTCGACGCAATCCCAATGATCAATGCGCACTTCTCGCTGTTGCCGCGCTGGCGAGGTGCGGCACCGGTGGAGCGGGCGCTTCTGGCTGGCGACGGTCTGACCGGAGTCGACATCATGCGACTCGAAGAGGGTCTCGACACCGGCGGAATCTACGCCGAGACTGTCGTGCCGATCGGTGCGACATCAACAGCTGCTGAGCTGCGCTCTGAGTTGGTCGATGCGGCGTGTGAGCTGCTCGTCAAAACGCTGTCTGACCCGCTCGGCGTCTGGATCGATAGTGCAGCGACCCAGATTGGCGACACCGTCTACGCCGCGAAGCTCACCAAGGAAGAGTTCGCGATCGACTGGACGCAACCGGTCGTGCACATCCATCGTCTCATCCGAGTTGGTGGTGCCTGGACAATGTTCCGCGGCAAACGCCTCAAGATTCATGCCGCTGATCTCGTCGATGGAAAGTTGGCCCTCGTGACCGTGCAGCCCGAAGGAAAAGGCCCCATGGAGTTCGCGGCGTGGCGTCACGGCGCGCAGCCCACTGACGATGAATTGTTTGGTGAGCTGTGAGCGTCTGGGACGCACCGACAGGGCCAGCGGCTGATTCGTCGAAGCCGCTGAACCGCAAACAGCGGCGTGCTGCAAAGCAGAGCGAAGACTGGAACAACAAAGGTCGAACTGACCCGGAGGCGCGTCGCAACGCCGAACACGAGCCACGGAGCGCCACCGGGCGACTCGAGAACGACAAGATTCCCACGGGGCATACCAATGCCCGACAACTCGCGCTCGATGTCTTGCAACGGATCGAACACGATGGGGCGTACGCGAACCTGGTGCTCGGCCCGACGCTTGCTGCATCACATCTGAGCGACCAAGATCGTCGATTCGCTACCGAACTCGTCTACGGCTCCACGAGAATGCGCCGAGCATGCGATGCGATCGTTGACCGGTTCGTCAGCCAACCGCCCGATGACGAAACCCGGTCCATTCTTCGGCTCGGCGCCTACCAGCTGGCCTATGCGGGCGTTCCTGCTCACGCGGCCGTGAGTGCAACGGTCGACCTCGCACCCGGCAAGACGCGCGGTTTCATCAACGCGGTGCTGCGCAGAGTCGCCGACAACCCGATCTACGAGATGACCTGGCCCTCGGAGGCTTCTCGGCTGAGCTATCCGAACTGGCTGGCGGATCGTCTGACTGCTGAGCTCGGCGACGAGGCCGTTGCCACGATGTTGCAGATGAACGAGCCGCCGTCGGTCACGACTCGCGCTGATGGCTATGTGCAAGACGAGTCGTCACAGTGGGTCGCAGCGTCTGTTGAGGCCACAGCAGGGGAGATGGTGCTCGACATGTGCGCCGCGCCCGGCGGTAAAGCCACAGCGATCGCTGGCGCCGGTGCCATCGTTGTCGCCGCCGATATGCGACATCGGCGTTCCGAACTTGTGCGTGAGAACGCCGACAAGCTTGACCTTGACATTGCCGTGGTGACTGGCGATGGCACGGCCCCGCCGTTCCGACCTGGAGCTTTCGATGCGGTCCTCCTTGACGCACCGTGTTCTGGCCTCGGCGCACTCCGCCGCCGTCCGGATGCGCGCTGGCGCATCGAGGCATCAGACATCACTGAACTTGCTGTGCTGCAGCGTTCGCTGCTGTTGGCAGCTGCTTCGCTCGTCAAGCCCGGCGGCCGGTTGATCTACAGCGTCTGCACCGTCACCGCTGAGGAATCGATCGATCACCCGACGCCCGAGGGCTTCGAAGTCGATGATGCAACCCCGCCGGCGGGCGAGTGGCGGTCGTACGGCCAAGGCTGGCGTGTCCTGCCGCACGATGCAGACACTGATGGAATGGTGCTGATTCGCTACCGTCGGACCCTATGAGCGCAACGCTGCCCCCTCAGCAGGCCAAGGTGTTGACCTGCAGCGACGGTGTCATCCACGGCACACGTGAAGACAAGAGTGGCGCTGCACTGGTCGAACATCTCACGAACGCTGGCTTCGACGTCGTCGAGCAACGCGTCATCGCCGATGGCACCGACAATGTGGCAGCCGCACTCACCGAGATGACCGACCAGTTCGCTGGTCTCGTCGTATCGACGGGCGGCACCGGCTTCGCGCCGCGGGACCAAACCCCTGAGGGCACGCGGTGCGTGATTGAACGAGACGCGCCAGGCCTGGCCGAAGCGATGCGACTCTGCAATCCGCTCGGGCGACTCTCGCGGGGTCTTGCCGGCATCAGGGGCAACGCGATCATCGTCAACACGCCGGGAAGTACAACGGGCTGCGTCGAACAACTCGATGCGATCCTCGACGTGCTGCCGCACGCCCTCCGGCTGCTCCACGACGCCGACAACACGCATTAACCAACTTCGATTTATCCGTCCGGCTCTCGTGAGCCGCCGCCGGTAACCTCTCGGCGTGCTTCGCGTCGTACTTCCCAAGGGATCCCTCGAAAAGGCCACACTCGAACTCTTCGAGGCCGCCGACCTGCCCGTCAACCGATCGTCGTCCGTCGACTATCAGGCGTCGATCGACGATCCCCGAATCGAATCGGTGCGGATTCTTCGGCCCCAAGAGATCCCCACCTACGTGGCCGAAGGATTGTTCGACATCGGAATCACCGGCCGCGACTGGGTCGAAGAGACTGGCGCAGTTGTCGAGAGCCTCGGTGAACTGAAGTACTCGAAGAACACGTCAAATCCGATCCGCATGGTCGTTGCCGTGGCGGGCGACTCACCTGCTGAGTCGGTCAAGGACCTACCGAACGGCGTCCGCGTACAGACCGAGTACCTCGAGTCCACTCGGCGCTATTTTGAGGCGAACGGCGTCGACGCCAACATTCGGCTGTCGTACGGTGCCACCGAGGCAAAGATCCCCGATATCGCCGATTGCGTGGTCGAGATCACCGAAACCGGTCGTGCGCTCAAGGCTGCCGGCCTCAAAGTGATCGACGTGATTCTGACCAGCTACACCGAAGTTGTCGCCAACCCAGCTGCATACGCCGACCCGGAGAAGCGCAAGGCCATGGAGCAGATCATGACGCTCCTCAATGGCGTGCTCGATGCCCGCGGGCGCGTCATGCTGAAGCTGAACGTCACCGCCGAAAACAAAGACGCTGTTCTTGCTGTGCTGCCCTCGATGAAGTCGCCCACGATCAACGATCTGTCCGGCGGCGGGTTCGCCGTTGAGTCAGTTGTCGAAAAGAAGACGGTCAACCTCGTCATTCCGGCACTTCGCGAGGCGGGTGCAACCGACCTCGTCGAGATGCAGATCTCCAAGATCGTCCCGTAGCTCGGGACCGACCGAAGCGCATGGCCGAACTCGACCGCAGCCACAAACCGACCGGCACGCTTGTCGGCGTCGTGAGCGAGTTCGATGGTGCTGTCGGGCTGGGCTTGATCATCAGCAGTGATGGCTCGTCGCACGCATTTCACGTCATCGAGATCGCTGACGGAACCCGTTCGATCGATGTCGGCGTCGGCGTGTCGTTCGATCTCTTGGCGAAGTTTGGCCGGTACGAGGCCGCGAACATCCGGGTGGCCGCCGCACCGTGAGTACGGATCCGGACCGCGCCACCGAACATGCGACCGAACGCGAGCGCCGGATCATCGATGTCCTGCTGTCACTTGACGTGGGCGAAGTCACCACGTATGGCGATGTCGCTGAGGTGGCCGGCTATCCGAAGATGTCTCGTCTCGTTGGACGGATCGTCGGTCACACCGATGTGGAGATCCCGTGGTGGCGAGTCGTCAACTCCACAGGGCACCTTCGGGCGAGCGATCCGAATGAGCAGGCTGTGATCCTCGCCGAGGAAGACGTCGTCTGCCGAAACGGCCGCGTGATCCGCGCGCCGATCGGTCGATTCGCACGGGACCACTGAGCCGCTGTCACACCCTGGTGGGCAAGCTTGCAAGCCTCAGTCGGCGTCGGGGCCACCGTCGGCATCTGCGTCGGCAGCGCCTTTGATCTGGACGAATGCGAGACGAATGTTATTGAGGGCATCGCGCATCGTCGGCGCGTCGGGGCCGATTCGGTCGCCGAGGCCGTCGACCAGGCAGGCAAGAGCATCGATGGCCAGCGCCGATTGGGCGAGTTCCGGGGGAGTCGCGGACAGGTGAATGGCGGCGAGTTCGTAGAGGCCCATGACATGGTTGGTGATGACGACTTCAGCTGGCACGGAGGCGAGCCGCTCGCGTGAGGCATCCATCGCACGCTGAGCCTCTTCCAGGGCGTCAATTGGTGCTTGATCGGGCTCGCCCTCATTCGTCTGATCGTCGGCTCCGAAGCCGGCCAGGCCCTCTGCAAGGTTTGCGTTGATGTCGCCAAAATCGGCGTTCTGGTCGGGCGTGGTGGTTTCGTCAGTCACGCAGATACCCTACAGAGCAACAATTGAGGCGAAGTGGGGGAAACTCCCACCTGGCCACGACCGCATGTTCTTCGGAACATCAACCGTGCGTTCAGGTCCCGGCTGTAACCAGCCATCTGCTCGAAGCCAGAGCTGCACGGCATCTGCCGTGCTTTCCGGCTTCGTGTCGGTGTTTGGCCGCTCCGTGACATTTCGCGTTGAGCGCCATCATATACGACACATGGGGAGGCCCATTTGCACAGGAGAGCAGTCTCATAGCACCTCGAAACGACACCCGCGGCGAACAGCACCGCATCAACGATCGCATCCGCTCACGTGAAGTCCGTCTTATCGGACCGACCGGCGACCAGCTTGGTATTAAGCCGGTTCCGGACGCGCTGCGCATGGCCCGTGGATTTGACCTCGACCTCGTCGAAGTCGCTCCCGGTGCGAACCCACCCGTCTGTCGGATCATGGACTACGGGAAGTTCAAGTACGAGGAAGGCCAAAAGGCCAAAGAGGCTCGGAAGAAGTCTACGAATGTCACGGTGAAGGAAGTGAAGTACCGGCCGAAAATCGGCAAGGGCGACTTTGACACCAAGACGCGTAACGTCATCCGATTCATCGAAGAGGGCCACAAGGTCAAAATCACGCTGCAGTTTCGCGGTCGTGAGATGGCTCACCCGGAACTCGGTTCGAAGATCCTCGACCAAGTGCTCGAATCCGTGGGAGCGGCCGCAAAGGTCGACACCCAGGCACGTTTCGAGGGCCGCAGCATGACCATGGTGCTGTCCCCAGACAAGCAAGCCCAAGAAGTAATGAAGAAAGCAGCAGCGGAGGCCGGAAAAGAAGCCGCAGCCGCAGCCGCAGCCGAAGTGGGCGTAACGCCTGCCGAAGCACCCGAAGTTGAAGCAGTCGAAACGTCTCTTGAAGCACCGGAAGTTGCAGCAGTCGAAATGTCTGCTGAAGCACCGGAAGTTGCAGCAGTCGAAACGTCTACCGACGCACCGGACGCTGATGCAGATGACGAATCTGCAGAAGCACCCGACACGGCCACCGCCGAGTCGGGCGACACAGAAGACCCCCAATAGTAAGGGAGCATTCGATGCCCAAGATGAAGACATCGAAGACCGCAGCAAAGCGGTTCAAGACAACCGGCACCGGCAAACTGCGCCACGAGCAGCAGAACAACCAGCACAAGTTCGAGGGTAAATCGTCCTCGCGCAAGCATCGCCTCGACCGCGATGCCGATGTCCACAAGGGCGATGCCCGCAAGATCAAGCGCCTCCTGGCTAAGCGCTGAGTAGAAGGAAAAGACTATGGCACGAGTGAAACGTGGCGTCGCGTCGAAAAAGCGGCACAAGAAGATACTGAAGCAAGCCAAGGGCTATTACGGCAATAAAAGCCGTTCGTTCAAGTCGGCAAACGAGCAGGTCATGCGTTCGGGCAACTATGCCTTCCGTGACCGTCGCGCCCGCAAGGGCGAGATGCGTCGTCTGTGGATCCAGCGGATCAACGCAGCGACCCGTCAGCACGACATGAGCTACAGCCGGTTCATTGCCGGGCTGAGCGCAGCGAACATCGAAGTCGACCGCAAGATCCTCGCGGATCTCGCCGTCACCGAGCCCGCAGCGTTTGCGAAGCTCGTCGAGAGCGCGAAAGCTGCCCTCTGATCAACTAGACCAAGGGATGTATGACATCTCTTGATTTTAAGAACTCACGAGTTCAGCAACTGCGGCGCCTTCTGGGGCGCCGCAGTTCGCGTTACGAGGAAGGTTCCTTCGTTGTTGAAGGCCCGGTCCTGGTTGCGGAGGCGATTCGTGCCGGATGGATCTGTGATTCGCAGTTCGTCCCTGAGAACAGTGATACTGCGATCGAAGGCGGGGGTTCGATCTTCGAGCTGGCGTCAGGTGTCCTCGAACGAGTGGCGTCCACGAACGCCCCGCAGCCGCCGCTGGCAATCGTTCAGATGCGTGAAGTCGGTGACGTATCAGAGCGTCTGCAGGCCGCGTCGTTTGTTGTTGCGCTCGATCGGATCAGTGACCCTGGCAACCTCGGAACGATTCTTCGTTCAGCCGAAGCAGCCGGTGCCGACCTGGTCGTGCTCACCGCCGGCGGGGTCGACCCGTACAACTCGAAGGTGGTTCGGGCCGCGGCAGGCGCACTCTTCCACGTCCCGTTCGTCGTCGCCGAACTCGACGAGGTCGCAGCGGCGGGGCTCCGCTTGGTCGGTACGAGTAGTCACAGCGCCGACGGGCGCACCGTGCGGCCGCACACCGATGTCGACTTCACCGGCCGGGTGGCGATTGTCATGGGCAACGAAGCTGCAGGCCTTCCCGAATACTGGGATGATGCGAATGGCCCGATCCGTGAGTGGGTGACGATTCCGCACCGGGGTCGCACCGAATCACTCAACGTCGCGATGGCCACGACGGTCCTTGTCTTCGAAGCAGCTCGCCAACGCAACTGATCTGGCCGAGCGGTGAGCATCGTGCCGGCTGAGCCGGTTGGCGGCTCACCGCTCTGGTGATCTGTGGGTCCGGTGATCTGTGGGCAGCGGGGGCTACGATACGAGGCGTGAAACTGCAGTCGCAGCGATTTCTGTTCCCCGGGTGACCGGGGACGTGACAAGCACGGAATCGCTCCTGCCTACGTTTCTGCCTCATCCGGGGACTGACACGTACTCCGGATGACCTGAAAGGAACCCCTGTGATCACAGACATCACTGCTGCCAAAGACGCAGCACTGGCCGATATCGACGCGGCCACAACCGTCGATGAGATCGTCGCCCTCGCGGCCCAGTACGCCGGCAAGAAGGGCGAGCTTGTCGGCCTCAAGAAGCGACTTGGCGGCCTCGACACGATCGACGAGAAGAAGGCCGCAGGCGCTGCGGTGAACGACGCGATGAACGCCGTCGACGCCGCGCTCAGCGAACGGCGCTCAACGCTCGAATCTGCAGCGCTCGACGCGCAGGTCGAGGACGAACGTTTGGACCTCACCGAGTACTTCACCGCACCCACCAGGGGGCACGCGCACCTCGTGACCCAGGCATGGGAGCGCCTCGAAGACGTCTTCGTGGGTCTCGGTTTCACGGTGGCTGAAGGACCCGAAATTGAAACCGACTGGCACAACTTCGAAGCGCTCAACATGCCGATCGGCCACCCGGCCCGCGGCGAATGGGACACGCTCTTTGTCGACCACGTGCCCCCGGGCGGCGAATCCGGCACCACGGTGTTGCGCACCCACACATCACCGGTACAGATCCGCACGATGCTTGCCGAGGAGCCGCCGATTTACATCGTTGCGCCCGGCCGCGTGTTCCGTCGCGACACACCCGACGCCACGCACATGCCCGTGTTCCACCAGATCGAAGGCCTCGTCATCGATCGCAACATCACGATGGCCGACCTGGCCGGCACGATCGACGCGTTCACCAAGGCCTACTTCGGGCCGGGATTCAACTCGCGGCTTCGCCCGAGCTACTTCCCCTTCACCGAGCCATCAGCCGAGTTCGACATCCAGCGGCCCGACGGCAGCTGGATCGAACTGGGCGGCAGCGGCATGGTGCACCCGAACGTGCTGCGTGCCTGCAACCTGGATCCCGAGGAGTGGAGCGGCTTCGCGTTCGGCTTCGGTATCGACCGGATGGCGAAGGAACGTCACGGCGTGGGCGACTTGCGTGACATGTACGCCGACGACAAGCGATTCGTCGAACAATTCTAGGGAAGTGCAGTTCTGATGAAGATTCTTCTGTCTTGGCTCAACGATTACGGCGACTTCGGTGATCCGACCGATGCTGCTGCGGTCCAGCGCGTGGCCGATGCGCTGACATCCCTCGGCCTCGAGGTCGAATCGGCCGCCGTCATCGGCGAGACCGTCGAAGGCGTTGTCGCTGCACGTATCAACCGGCTCGAAGGCCATCCTGATGCGGCAAAGGTGCAACGCGTCTACGTCGATGCCGGTGACGGCCAAGAGCGCCACGTGTGGTGCGGCGCCGACAACATCTCCGAAGGCGACATCGTCCCGCTGGCGACGCTCGGCACGCACATGCCCAACGGTATGAAAATCGAGCGGCGCGGCATCCTCGGCATCGACTCCGAAGGCATGCTGTGCTCGGCGCAAGAACTCGGGCTTGGCGAAGATCACTCAGGCATCCGCCTGCTGCCCGCCGAGACGCCGTTGGGTCAGCCCTACGGTGAGGCCCTCGGACTCAGCCTTGACGTCGTGATTGATGCCGACGTCACGCGGAACCTGCCGCACTGCTTTGGTTACGTCGGAATTGCTCGCGATCTCGCCGCCAAGATGGGCGTTGAGTTCCGTCCACCGACTCCTGGTTTCGCCATCACTGGCGACCTTCGCACAACGCCCGTCGAGATCGTCGACGGCGATCGATGTACCCGATTCACATCAACCGTCATGTCCGGCGTCGAAGTGAAGCCGTCACCCGAGTGGATGGCGAATCGTCTCGCTGCAGCCGGTATGCGTTCGATCAGCAACGTCGTCGACGTCAGCAACTACGTGATGCTGGAGCTGAACCAGCCGAATCATGCATATGACCTCGACACGCTCGGCGGCGGGGGCTTCCGCATTCGCCTCGCGAGCGACGGTGAGCACCTCACGACGCTCGACGGCGAAGAGCGAGCGTTTAGCGCAGCCGACCTCCTCATCTGCGACGCCAACGACATACCAATCGGCGTCGGCGGAGTGATGGGCGGCCTCGACAGCGAGATCAGCGATGGCACGACGACTGTCGCACTTGAGATGGCATGGTTCAGCTTGGTCGGAATCGGCCAGACGGTGACCCGTACCAACCTCCGCTCTGAGGCGTCGACACGCTTCGAACGCGGCGTCGACCCGCACGGCATGCCACTGGCAGTTCTGCGTTTCGCCGAGCTACTGAGCGAAACCTGCCCTGACCTTGTTGTCCATGCGGGAGGAGCAGATGCTCAATCGAGTGACCTGATGCCCGCCAAGCGGACGGTCGAGGTTCGCGTTGATGCCGTCAACCGCGTGCTTGGAACAACGCTGGTTGCCGCCGACCTGCCCGGCCTGCTCGATCCGATCGGCTACACGGTGAGCGGCGCGGGTGACACCCGGACCGTCGTGCTCCCGACGTGGCGGCTTGACTCGACTGCCGAGATCGACGTGGTCGAAGAAATCGCCAAGCACTACGGCTACGACCAACTCGGCTCGAGCGTCCCGAAATCGGTACTTCACGGTGGGCTGACCGAGCGGCAGCAGCGCCGCCGCCTCGTTCGCGAGGTGCTCCTCGGCCTCGGGATCTCTGAAGCAATGCCCAACCCGTTCCTCGCTCCGGGCGCACTGGCCAAAGCGGGGCTGCCGGCGGAAGCGATCTCGATCACAAACCCACTGGTCGCAGAGGAGAGCGTGCTGCGCACCTCCCTGCGGCCCGGTCTGTTGGGAGTCATCGCCTACAACGAGAGTCACCGCCAGACGGGACTCAGCTTGTTCGAGATTGGGCACGTCTACCCGCCGAGCGAATCCGAACTGCCGGCCGAGTACGAGGCATTGACGGTGGTACTCGCGGGTCGTGAGGCTCCAGCAGCCGTTGCTGTATGGCGCGAGCTCACCACCAATCTGGGCTTTGGAGCCCGAGTTGATCAGAGCAAGGTCCCAGCGGGGCTGCATGCAACGCGAAGTGCGACGCTGCAGGCCGGCAAGGCACCGCTTGGGGCTGTCGGCGAGGTTGCCCCCGAGGTGCTCGTAGCGTTCGATGTCACCGAACGCGTTGCCATCCTCGAGGTCAACCTCGATGAGTTGCTCGACCGTCAGGCGAAGCCGGCGCAGTGGAAACAGACAAGCCGTCAGCCCTCCAGCGACCTCGACCTTGCGTTCGCGCTGAACGATGACATCGCTGCAGAGAAGCTCGAGAAGGCAGTCCGTCAGGGTGCCGGAAAGCTGCTCGTCGACCTGTCGTTGTTCGACGTCTACCGAGGCACTGGCGTCGCTGACGGCCGTCGTTCGCTTGCTTACCGGCTTCGACTGCAGGCTGCCGATCGCACGCTGACCGATGCCGACATCGCTGACGTTCGCCGTGGCGTCGAAGCGGCGGCGACAAAGCTGGGCGCTGATCTCCGAAGCTGATCGGGTTCCAACTCGACGAAAGGATCGTTATGGCTGTTCCTGGTGAAACCGACCTCGACAAAATGCTCGCCTCGCTGCAGGTCGAGCGACGCCCAGGTGTGTTCACCTACGCAGCAGTCGCCGTTGCGACGCCAGAGCTCTTGGCCGCAGCGCACGGGATGGTCGCCGAAGCCGAATCCATCACGCTGATCCTGCCTGTTGAGGCGGCCGAGCTCGCTGGCCTTCCGGTCGACATCGAACTGGCCTGGCTGTCACTCACGGTGCAGTCGAGCCTCGAAGCCGTTGGGCTCACCGCTGCGTTCGCTGCCACCCTCGGCGCGCATGACATCCCCTGCAACGTGCTGGCCGGCTATCACCATGACCACATTTTGGTCCCAGTCGACAAGGCCCAGCTGGCGATTGACGTGTTGACCGCTGGCTGATGCGCCGGGAACACGACTGACGGTCTCGTTGTCGAGTTTGGTGGGCCATCACGATGTCTGACGAAGGCTTCATTCCAAGTGCCGAAGAGAGCGCAGAAGGAACGACCGCAGGTGAGTCGTACGTGGGAATTTGTGTTGCCTTCGCGATATTCAAGGTGTAGTTGTACTAGCGGGGGCTATTTGGTGGGGACGTCGCCCGCCGGGATGGGAGCAATCATGTCGAACGAACTGCTTGTCGATGTGGACACGCTGCGTACACAAGTGCGTGAGAAATATCGCGATGTCGCGATCGATCCACACGGCCCACACCACTTCCACACTGGCCGCCCGCTGGCAAAGCGACTCGGCTACGACGACGCAATCTTCGATGACTTCCCGGATCGCGCCGTGGAGTCGTTTGCCGGGGTTGGCAACCCGTTCTCGCTGGGGCGCATCGAAGCAGGCGCCAAGGTCGTCGACGTCGGTTCCGGCGCGGGGTTTGACTCCTTCATCGCGGCGACGTACGTCGGACCGACCGGTCGAGTTATCGGTATCGACATGACACCCGAAATGCTGACCAAGTCGGGCGCCACGGCCGCACATCTCGGGTTCGATCACGTCGAGTTCCGCGAAGGGCTCGCAGAGAGCATGCCCGTCGATGACGGATGGGCCGACGTGGTCATCTCCAACGGCGTGATCAACCTGTGCGCCGACAAGCAAGCGGTCTTCGCCGAAATCTTCCGAGTCCTGCGCCCCGGCGGAACGCTGCAATTCGCCGACATCGCCAACGGCCGCCCCGTCCCGATCGAGGCGGTACGCGACGTCGATCTATGGACCGGTTGAATCGCCGGAGGGCTGCCCCGTGCGGGCTGGCAACAGATGCTCGAAGACTCCGGGTTCGAACGCGTCACCATTGGACCCGCGGTCGACACGTTCGGCGACGCCATCGGCGAAGCGAACGCCCGCTCGTTCGAGGTGTACGGCTACGCCTTCCTCGCTCAACGAACAGAAACCAACCGATCGGCCTGAACACGTCCGCTGTACAGCGTTCCTTGCAATCCGAACTCGCTTCGACTCTCGCCCCTCATCGACGCGTTGACGGCTGGCCGATGTGTCGAACAGGAGAGGTCGGCGACGATCACCGGTTACCGGTGGAAGAAGGCCGGCAGGAACAGCACCCTGACCGGCTCAGTCGGATCATCTGGAACAGCAGTGGTGACGACAACGGTCCGGCCAGCGGTTTCGATTGATACGACTGTGACGAAGTTGCCCATCACCTGCTCGGTGCCGCCTCTCGGTGTCGGAACGACGTTGTTGGGGCCAAACAAGGCGTCGACCGACGGTCGGGCAGCAGCAGCGTCGGCTTCGTCGTTGAACAAATATACGTATGTCGTGCGAGCGGATGGTCCGCTACCCGACCTTCCAATACCGAGTGATGAGAATGGCCGGTCAATCAGATTTACCCGTTCGACTCCCTGGCCGTCCTGCTGCAATACGGTGCCGATAGAAAAGTCGCTCTGGGTCAGTTGGAACCCGATGAGGCCTGGCATGCGATCGAGTTGCTCGGCGACTGCCGCAAGGTCAGGTGATGAGGTCAGGCGCGATTCGGCGGAGCGATTCAGGTCCGCTGAGAGGAAGCCGAGGCCACTGTCGACCGCCACGGTCTCGGCTACCGGATCGAACTCGACCATGATTGGCCGCCCGAGGGGACGGAGAGAGGTCCGGTCCGCAACGTTGATCTCTCCTGGTTCGCCCGCTCCGATCTGGAGGAAGTTGTCATCGCCAACAGCAGCCCCGACCCCGTCGGCTCCGCTGATCAACGTGAACACGTCGAGCGCACCAGCGTGGTTCTCCACGGCAACTGTGGTGTAGCTCGTGACATCGAGGGGCGAGAACGACAGTTCGGCGATGAACGCATCTGCGTCGGCCAGACCGCGTTGGAACAGATCGGACCGCTGCACTGTCCCGGCTTCTTGGCGCCCTACCACCTCAGCCCAAGGGCCTGCGGCGACGAACTTTGCGGGGCGTTCGACTCCGGCCAACCGGGCCAATGCGTCGAGGTCGACACCAGCAATCCGGAGGTCGTTGCCGATATCGGCGTAGACAGCAATGCCGGCGGGCAGGGAGTTGATGGCGTCGACGACGAAGTCCCCGCTCGGGTCGTCGACAGGGGTTGAATCTGTGTCGCTCTCAGAGAAGGCCCACAGAGCGACGAGGGCAACGAGGACCGCTGTTGCTGCCGCGTATGCGACCAGGCCACCTCGACGGGGTGCCCGACGTCGAGTGTCGGGAACCGACGATTCCAGGTCGACCCATGCGATTTCTGTGTTCATGTCGCTTGCTCCGCATCGACCGAGAAACTCGTCATTGAAGGGCCCGGGGCGTTCGATATTCTGGTAGCCAGGATAGGCCGATTCTCACCATCGATCATCGTGACAACTTCGGAGCCTGCCCGCGAGACAACGCGATCGCCGCGATGGCGAGCACCGCGCTGAGTCCGCCATGCCAGCAGTCGCGTTAGTTCAGGCTGAGGTCGTCCGGTGCATTGGCGAGCCAGGCGAGTCGGCCCGGCTGGCGGCGCAGCACGTTGCGCCACAGTTCATCGGGTTCGGAGCTGAACACGTCGCTGGTCTCGGCGTCGAGGACCAGCCAGGCTCCGGCATCGATTTCGCCTTCGAGTTGTCCTGGACCCCAGCCGGCGTAACCGCGGAACACGCGGACCTGGTCGACTGCTGCGGCAACGATGGCCGGATCCGCGGTGAGGTCGGCCGACACGATGTCGCCGACGATCGGGGTGAGGTTTTCGTCCTCGCCCGTACCTTGCTTGGCATGTGCCAGCGCGATCAAGGCGCTGTCTTCGACGGGGCCACCATCAAAGATTGACGACGGGACGGTCTGGAGGTCGATCCAGCGGTCGAGCGGCTCGTCAAGCGCTTCGTCGCTTGGCCGGTTGATGACCACGCCAACGGCACCATCATTGTGGTGCTCGAGGATGTAGATCACCGCTCGGTCGAAGTTTGGATCATCGAGCGGAGGTGTGGCGACGAGCAACCGGCCCTTGGTTGCAGGTGTGAAACCGAACACCTCTACAGTCTGCCCGTTTGCGGGTGAAATGCACGTCGCGGTATTGGCCTCGACTACCGCAGGGCTGACGAAGGGCGCTCCGTCGGACCATCCGTGCATGTTCATACATTGATGTGTATGATCATGCAATGAGTGAGCAGATTGCAGTCGGCATCATCGGCGCATCCGGGTACACCGGGGCCGAGCTGCTGCGTCTGGCAGCACAACATCCGAACTTCGACATTCGCCTGGCGACTGGTGACTCGATGGCTGGTCGCCGTGCGGCCGACGTGTACCCATCGTTGGTCGGGGCGTATCCCGACCTGGTCTTCGAGTCATTCGACGTAGCAGCAGCCGAGGGGCTCGATCTCGTATTCCTCGGGCTCCCGCACGAAGCATCGATGGAGCTCGTCCCCCAACTCGTGGGCAAGGTCGGCTGCATTGTTGACCTGTCAGCGGCGTATCGGCTTCGAGACACTGCCCAATACCCAGAGTTTTACGGCTTCGAACACACGCAAACAGGGTTGCTGGCCGACGCTGTCTACGGCCTCCCAGAGTTCCATCGTGAGCGACTCAAGGGTGCGCAGTTGATCGCCACGCCCGGCTGTCACGTCACGGCTGCAGCGCTCGCACTCAAGCCGCTCGTCGATGCGGGGCTGATCGCCACCTCTGGTCTTACCGTGAACTCCTTGACGGGGATCACCGGCGCTGGCCGCACGCCGACCGATGTGAATATGTTCACGAGTATCGATTCGAACGCTCGGGCGTACGGGCTTCTCAACCACCGGCACACCCCTGAAATCGAGCAGGAGATCGGCGCACAGGTGCTGTTCACGCCGCATCACGTGCCGATGAACCGCGGCATTCTGGCTACTTGTACTGCTCCGGCCACCGGCGCGGCGTCAGCCGAGGCCGTGATGGCGGCGCTGACCGACTTCTATGTCAACGAGCCGTTTGTCAGTGTGATTGATCGGCCGCCCGAAACGAAGTCGGTCCTTGGCTCCAATGCTGCTCACGTGTCGGCGCGATACGACGCGCGGACCGGCACGGTCGTCGCAATGTGTGCGATCGACAATCTGACCAAGGGTGCATCGGGCGGAGCCGTCCAGGCTGCGAACGTGGCGTTGGGTATCGACGAAGCCGCTGGCTTGACCACCGTCGGGATCGCACCGTGAGCGCACTCAATGACATGTCGGCCTCGTTGAAGGCTGAGATGCTCGCCGAGGCACTGCCGTATATTCGGCGTTTCGCTGGCAAGACCGTCGTTGTCAAGTACGGCGGCAACGCGCTTGCGGGTACGTCGGGTCACGATCCGTTGGCGTTGTTCGCAGAAGACATCGTGATGATGCGCCTCGTCGGCATGCGGCCGGTGGTCGTCCACGGCGGTGGCCCACAAATCTCTGCGCTGATGAAGCGGCTTGGCAAAGAACCCGAGTTTGTCAACGGGCTGCGCGTCACCGACGCCGAAACCGTCGAGATCGCCCGCATGGTGCTCAAAGGTCAGGTTAACCCGCAACTCGTGGCGGCGATCAACGTGCACGGCAACTACGCCGTCGGCGTCAGCGGTGTCGACGGCGGCTTGATCCGGGCGCATGCCCGAAGCCCCGAACTCGGCTTCGTCGGCGACGTCACCGCCATCAATCCTGAGGTGATCAACGGCTTGCTCGACAATGAGTTCATTCCGGTGATTGCAACGATCGGCTGCGATGAAGCCGGTCAGGCGTACAACATCAATGCCGACACCGCAGCAGGCGCGATCGCCGAAGCGCTTGACGCCGAGAAGCTGATCTACTTGACCGATATCGAAGGCTTGCGCCGCGACGTGAACGACGCCGCGACGCTGATCCGCCAGACCACCGCCGACGAACTCGATTCCCTTGTCGATGACGGCACCATCGCCGGGGGCATGATCCCGAAGATTTCGAGCTGTACACATGCCGTCCGTAACGGCGTCAACGGCGGCCATATCCTCGATGGCCGGGTGGCGCATGTCCTGCTGCTTGAACTGTTCACCGACGCCGGCATCGGCACCATGATTACGCACGCAGGGGCCACACCGGCAGGGAACACATACGCAGCGAACACACAAGCAGGGATGACCCGTGCAGGAGCGGACCAATGAGCCACAACTTTGACACACAAACGGAGCAGACGTGTCCGTTCATGCCGGTGTTCGGCCCGCCAGCGATCATGTTCGAACGGGGGAGTGGAACCGAGCTGTGGGACACCGACGGCAAGCGCTACCTCGACTTCCTGGCCGGGATCGCCGTGACGTCACTTGGCCACGCCAACCCGGTGGTTGCCGCAGCGATCTCGAAGCAGGCCGACCAACTACTGCACGTGTCCAACTTCTTCGCCAACTCGACTGCGACCGAGGCAGCGCTCAAGGTCAACGCCCTCTTGCGCGAAGCAACCGGCGACGACGGGCAGCTGTTCTTCACGAACTCTGGGGCCGAGTCGAACGAATGCGCCATCAAGTTGGCCCGCAAGCACGGCGGCCGAGGTCGCCACACTGTTGTCAGCGCCTTCGGTAGCTTCCACGGTCGCACGCTGGCGTCGCTCGCCGCGACCGGCCAGCCGGCCAAGCACGAGCCGTTCCACCCGATGCCCGAAGGTTTCAAGCACGTTGCCTGGGACGATCTTGATGCGATGCGCGCCGCAGTCGACGGAACCGTTGCTGCCGTGCTGATCGAATCGGTGCAGGGCGAAGGCGGTGTCAACCCGGCAACGACCGAATACTTGCAGGGCATCCGCCAGATCTGTGACGAGACCGGCGCGCTGCTGATGATCGATGAGATCCAGACCGGTTTTGCCCGGACCGGCAAGTGGTTCGGCTTTGAGCACTCCGGTGTACGGCCCGATGTCGTCACTCTGGCCAAAGCAATGGGCAACGGTATGCCGGTCGGAGCGTGCTGGGCGCGCACCGAGGTGGCGGCGGTGTTCCAGCCGGGCGACCATGGCAGCACCTATTCCGGCACGGCCATCGCCACGGCCGCCGTCAACGCGACGATCGACGAGATGCGCCGGCTTGATGCTCCGACACTCGCCACCACGACCGGGGCGCGGCTCACCACCAGCCTGCTGGCCCTCGATGGTGTGGTCGGCGTCCGCGGTTTCGGACTCATGCTCGGTGTCGAGTTGGTTGATGGGCTTGACGCCCGAGTGGCGTACACCGATCTCCTCGACGCGGGGCTCATTGTGAACGCAGTGAACCCCTCCACCATCCGGCTCATCCCGCCGCTGACCGTGAGTGCCGCAGAAGTCGACGAGGCTGTTGCCTTGATCGACACCGCTCTCCTGACCCAAATGGGCGCGTCATGACCCGGCACCTGATCGACGTCGTCGACTTCAGCGCCACCGAGATCAACGCGATCCTCGATCTGGCCGAGACACCGATCAGCGATCTTCGCCAACCGCTCGCCGGCAAGGGAGCGGCACTGATTTTTGAGAAGCCCTCGGCACGTACCCGTCACTCCATGGAGATGGCCGTGGTCCAACTCGGTGGGCATCCCGTGTTTACGCGTGGTGAAGAAATTGGGTTCGACATCCGTGAGCCTGTCGAAGACGTGGCCCGGATCATGGAGGGCTTCCATTCCCTTATCGCAGCACGAGTCTTCGACCACAGCACCGTCACCCGGCTTGCTGCCGTTTCGAGCGTGCCGGTCGTCAACATGTTGAGCGACCATTCGCATCCGCTGCAGGCGTTTGCTGATGCGCTCACGATGCGCCAAAACCTCGGTGACCTCGCGGAAAAGACTGTCGCGTTCGTCGGCGACTACAACAATGTCGCTCGCTCGCTGGCCGAGATTTCGGCGCTCCTCGGGATGCACGTTCATCTCGCATCCCCACCCGGCTTCGAAGCTGACGAAGCCGAGCTCGAACGGATTCTTCTCCTCGGGGCGGCATCAGTCGAGCAGGGGAACCGCCCGATCGACATGGTCGTTGGAGCCGACGCAGTCCACACCGACACCTGGGTCTCGATGGGCGAAGAAGCCGACAAGGCCGAGAAGCTCCAAAAGTTCGAAGGCTTCACGGTCGATGACACGATGATGGCTGCCGCGGGAACCAACTCGATCTTCATGCACTGCCTGCCCGCCTATCGCGGTTTCGAAGTGTCGGCCGACGTGATCGACGGGCCCCGCTCAGTCGTGTTTCAGCAGGGCCACAACCGGATGCATGCCGCTCGCGGCGCCCTCGCCTTTCTCCTGGGAGACAACGCATGACCACGAAAGTCCAACGCCAAACGCTGATCGCCCGATTGGTCGGCGACCACGAGGTCAGCAGCCAGCCCGAGCTTCTCGAACTGCTGGCCGGCGAAGGCATTGAAGCCACGCAGGCAACTGTGTCACGCGATCTCGAAGACATCGGCGCCGTCAAGGTGCGCGTGCCAGGTGGCAACACGCTGTACGCCATCCCCGAATTCGCACCCGACCGGCTCGCTCCGGTCGAACATGTCCGCCGGGTCATGGGGGAGTGGGTGGCCGATGTCGCCGTCTCGGGCAACATTGTTGTCCTACGCACACCACCGGGCTGCGCTCACGTGGTTGCATCGGCCCTCGATCGCAGCCGGATCGAAGGGCTGCTCGGCACCGTCGCTGGCGACGACACGCTGATGTGCATTTCCGCAATCCCAGACGGCACCCAACTCTGCAATGACCTGAAAGACCTCGCTGGCCTCGACTGACGGCTCGCCGAACACACGAAAAGACACGTATGGATCTCGATGATGAACACAAATTTGCGCGTGACGGCGAACTGCCGGCAAAGGCCAAGACCCTCTGGCACGGCCGTTTCACCGGCGGGCCAAGCGAGTCGCTCATGGCCTACACGGTCAGCCTGTCCTACGACCAGCGGATGTGGCGCGACGACATTGCAGGCTCGAAAGCCCATGTCCGCGGCCTCGCGCGCGTCGGGCTGCTGACTGAAGACGAACGCAACGACATCTTGTCGGCACTCGATCAGGTCGCTGTCGAAATGGAGTCGGCTACGTTCGAGTTTGTTGCCAGCGACGAAGACATCCACACCGCCATCGAGCGTCGGGTCACCGAGATCGCCGGTCCTGCGGGCGGCAAACTACACACCGCGCGCAGTCGCAACGATCAGGTCGCCACTGACCTTCGGTTGTGGTGCAAGCGGGAACTCAAAGACGTCGCGATTCGTCTCGTCGAGATGCAAGAGGCCCTCCTCGAGCAGGCTCTCGGAGCGGGTGACACATACCTTCCCGGGTACACCCATCTGCAGCGGGCACAGCCCGTGCTCCTCTCGCATCATCTGATGGCCCATGGCTGGGCCCTTGGCCGTGACGTGAGCCGATTGATCGACACGCTGCACCGTCTCGACGTGTCACCGTTGGGTGCAGGTGCACTCGCTGGCTCATCGTTGCCTATCGATCCGGTGGGCACTGCGGCCGATCTCGGTTTCGCTAAGGCGTTCGACAACAGCCTCGATGCCGTGAGCGACCGTGACTTCGTTGCCGAAGCCGTGTTCGACCTCGCTCTGATTGGTATCCATCTCTCGCGAATCGGCGAGGAGTGGGTGCTGTGGACCTCCGGTGAATTCGGGTTCGTCAAGCTCGACGACGGCTACGCGACCGGTTCGTCGATGTTGCCGCAGAAGAAAAATCCCGACATCGCCGAATTGGCCCGAGGCAAGAGTGGCCGTTTGATCGGCAACCTGACGGGCCTGCTCGCCACCTTGAAGGGTCTGCCGATGGCGTACAACAGGGATCTCCAGGAAGACAAGGAGCCGTTGTTCGATTCGGTCGAGCAAGTGACATTGGCTGTCGCTGCGCTCACCGGCATGATCGCCACTGCGACGTTCAACGTCGATGTGATGCAGGCCGCAGCCGATGAAGAGACGATGGCGGCAACCGACCTTGCCGAGTTCCTCGTCCGCGGCGGCATGCCATTTCGTGAAGCTCACGCTGTTGTCGGAGCGCATGTCCAGGCGTGCATTGCGGGCGAGGGCAGCTTGGCTGACCTGGTGCGCGCCGACCCACTTCTCGGAGAGGATGGGGCTGCGCTTGTGGCGCCCGGAGTCGGGGTCAAGATGCGAACATCCCGAGGAGCTGCCGGGCCGGCTGCTCGTGAGGAACAAGTCGGTTCCTACCGAACGATGCTTGAGAACGAGATGATCGAAATTCGCTCCCTCACCGGAGTTACCGGAGTCAACTGAGGCAACGTTTCGATCGTGCGTGCGTGGATCGACAGAGCATTTTCAAAACGAAGCGCCCATCGTCGGTCAGTTGCACGCGTCTCCGCGATTGGTCACGACGTCAAGATGGTCATCCGTGATTTTGTGGCGAGCCACTTTCACGAAGCCTCCGCTTCCTGACGGAATGAGCACACGAACTACGTTGACGTCAGTGAAGAGCTTCGCTGGAAAGATCGCTGTTGTCACTGGTGGAGGCACCGGGATGGGGCGTGAGCTTGTCGTGCAACTTGCAGCCGCCGGTGCCCACGTCTCTACGTGTGACTTGTCTGACGAGCGGATGCAGGAAACGGCGACACTCGCCCGAGCCGCAGCCCCGGCGTCAGACATCAGGATCAGTACGCACGTCTGTGATGTCAGTGACGAAGCGGCCATGTATGTCTTTCGCGACGAGGTCCTCGCAGCGCACGACACCGAGCACATCAACCTGTTGTTTAACAATGCCGGCCTCAGCGGTGGCGGCAGCGTGGTGACCGACAGCCGCGAGTCCTGGGACCGTTGCTTCGACATCTGCTTCAACGGTGTCCGTTGGGGTGTTCTGGCGTTCCTTCCCGCGCTGATCAAGTCCGACGAGGGCCACATCGTCAACACGTCCAGCGTTAATGGCTTCTGGGCGTCGATCGGCCCTGACCGGCCACACACGGCCTACTCGGCAGCGAAGTTCGCCGTCAAGGGCTTCACCGAAGCGCTGATCACCGACATGCAGGTCAACGCGCCGCACGTGCTTGTCTCGGTGGTCATGCCCGGTCACATCGGCACGTCGATCGTCCAGAACTCAATGAACTTCGGGTCCCGCTCGCTCAGTGCTGAAGAAAAAGAGCTGATGTCGCTGGCCGACCAGATGTTCCAAGAGAACGCCCCGATGACCGCCGCCGATGCAACAACGGTCATCCTCACCGATGTGCTTGCTGAACGCTGGCGCATCCTCGTTGGTGACGACGCGTATGCACTTGACAGTGCGGTGCGAGCCGATCCGGAGGCCGCCTATGACGGCGTGATTTCGGAAATCCTGTTCCGCAACCTGAACGAGGCCCGAGACGCGCTCGAGGCCGCAATCGACTGAGTTCAGTCTGCTGCGCCGGGCGTCCAGTGCAACCAGTATCCGTGAGGATGCGCTGTTGCCAAATGGCGCTGTGTTCGTTTGCCCTGACGCCACGTCGCCATGGAGAGCACGGTCAGGTTTGGGTCGTCGATCTCGGCCTTCCAGGGCAGGCCGGGGGTGAGGGCCGGTGACTCAGCGAACACCCATGACATGTCGTGATCGGATCCGAACCGGTCGAGTTCGGTGACGTACGCACGCTGCTGTTCGACCGGGAGGTAGTTGAGCGCCCAGGAGTTGGTGACAACGGGGTGGCCGCGCTGTGCGAGGCGCTCTAGTGCTGGCCGGACGGATGCAACCGCCTCGCCGGCGAGGATTTCGGGCGGCGACGTTGCGGCGATGGCGAGCGCAGAGCGAAGCCGCTGAAACCGTGCGGCCTGGTCGGGCCACACGCAGGCTTCGAGCCAGCGGGCAGCGCTGGGGTCCGTGACGTCGATGGGATGCAGATCGATTCCGCACCGTGTGGCAATTGTGGGGATCGTCACAGGGATCGGCCCAGTCCCCCGAACGTCGACGGCGATCTCGACGCTCGATGGAGGACCGATGTCGGCGACCTTCTCGCCTTCGCTCCAATACGTGAAGTGGTATCGGTCGAGGAGGAGGGTGAGTCCGGCACTGGTTCCGACGTCGAGGAGCACGAGTTCACCGAACTCGCTGGCGACGAGGTCCAGTGCAGGCAACAGCAGCCCCGTCCGACCAACTTCGTTGGTCTGCACCGAGCGGCTCGACAGTGTCGCCATGATCGCTGGAGCGTGAGCGTCCACGAATGAGGTGAATGTCACAAGCAACGCGGAGTCGCGGGGGTCACGATGGTGGTCGGTCAGGTTCGGGTACCACAGGGCAAGCGGGTGCGACGGGTCGGCCAGGAGCAGGTCGTGTACCGCCGCGAAGAGCAGGACGGGGAGTCGTTGCTCGGGCGGGGCATGAAGCAGTAAACCGTGGAGGGCAGGATCTCGAGCGATGCCAGCACCGAGGGCCGCGTAGAGAGGCGCACGAGGTTTCATGGTTGCCGATGTCTCTCTGAACCGTCGGGCCAGTTCGGATTCGTCCCACGGGTCGCGCATCACCCGAGAGTAACGTCGAAGATATATGTCTTCTTTACACCTTGTCGACGGTGACCTGATCGCAGACCTCGAAGCTCGCAACCTCATCCACGATTCGACCGACCGTGAGTTCCTACGGGCCGCGGTCGCCGAAGGGCGCGTCGGGGTCTACTACGGCTGCGATCCGACAGCGGACAGCCTCCATGTCGGAAACCTGATCGGCCTGGTCGTACTGCGTCGCTTTCAAGACGCGGGCCATCGAGCCATTGCACTTGCCGGTGGGGCGACAGGAATGGTGGGTGATCCCGGAGGCCGTTCCGAAGAGCGCAACCTGCTCGACGAGGACACGCTCAGCTTCAACGTGAGCAAAATCAAGGAGCAACTTGGCCGAGTGGTCGATCTGACCGACGAACAGCGAGGTGTGCTGGTCGACAATCGTGACTGGACTCGCGAGATTGGTGTGCTCGAATTTCTCCGTGACGTCGGTAAACACGTGACGGTCAACCAGATGCTCGCCCGTGAGAGCATCAAGGTCCGGATGAACTCCGAGCACGGGATCTCGTTCACTGAGTTCAGCTACATGCTGCTCCAGGCCAACGATTACCTCTGGTTACACGACAACCTCAGCTGCTCCATTCAGATTGGTGGGTCTGATCAGTGGGGCAACATCATCTCTGGTGTCGACCTGATCCGCCGCAAGCGCCAAGTGCACGTGCACGCCTTCTCGTGGCCGTTGCTCACTGCATCTGATGGGACCAAGCTCGGCAAGACCACTGGGGCCCGGGTTTGGCTTGATGCGGCCAAGACCAGTCCTTACCAACTCCGCCAGTACTTCATGCAGATCGCCGACGCTGATGTGGAGACCCAGCTCCTGACGTTCTCGCTGCGCCCGGTCGCTGAGATCAAGGACCTTGCAGCTGCCCATGTTGAGGCTCCGCAGCTCCGATTGGCGCAGAAGGCGTTGGCCGACGACATGGTGACGCTGATTCATGGTGCCGCTGCCGCCGCGGCCGCTGCAGAGGCTGCCGATTTGCTGTTCTCAAAGGATCCGGGTGCGGCGTCGGAGGCAGCGTTCGAAACGCTGGCAGCGGAGATTCCATTCAGTCAAATGACAGCGATGGAACTTACCGAAGCTCCCAGTGCGCTGGTTGCGATGAATCTTGCGACATCACATGGTGACGCCCGTCGCAACTTGACCCAGAAGTCGTACTACGCGAATGGCGTGCAGTTGGATGAAAAAGCCCAGCTCAGCGAGCACAAACTCGTCCATGGGAAGTACCTGTTGATGCGCAAGGGTAAGAAGTCGCACCACCTCGTCGAACAAGTTCTTTAAGGCGAGGTTGTGCGAACCCCTCGATGGTTATAGCTTGGTTCTTCGCTCCACGGAGGCAGTAGCCGCCGGAAGAACGAAGCACCGAGGCCAATGATCTGGTGAAAGTCCAGGTCAAGGCATGTGCGCAGAGCTTTTTGCTCCTT
>NZ_JBDNIJ010000046.1:0-5942 GCF_041688325.1 Ilumatobacter sp. | reverse complement strand
CTGCACCAACCCGCACAACTCGGCGTTGATCGCCAAGCGCCGCAGCTTGGGTCGCGGGCGACGCGTCAGCATCCGCTGTTGAGCGGCGTGCCGCCGTACTCGCCCGAGGCTTCGGCGTTGCGCAGAACCTCACGGCACACCGTCGACACGCTGCGTCCCAGCTCGCCAGCAATCGGCCGCTTCGAACGACCAGCCCGGACCCCATCCGCGATCACGATTCGTTCCTGATCGGACAAATACCGCCCAGACCCATCCGCCGCCGATCCTGGAGGAACGATCGGGTCAGAGCGATACTCGCCACGCTTCGCGTCGTTCACGATCCGACCAGGCCGCCACCGCTGCTCAGTCTTGCGGTTCACCCCGACCTGCCTGCACGCCGCGCTGTTCTGCATTCCTTGGCTCATCAACTGAACGTACAAGTCCCGTTTCGCCGTCAACGGAATCGGTCCACGCTTCCAGTTCTTCTTCGACATCGACACACCCGATCATGGTTGGGTGTAGCCACGACCCCCCCCGAATCCGCCCCCGAGCACTCAGGCTCCAAGTGGGGCCAAATCATCTGAGCACACCCAGTAAAGAAGGCTCAAGGTTGCTCCCGAAAGGTTCGATAGTGGTGCACAATGTACATACAAGTCACTTGGAGGGTAATCAGCTTGTGTGTACAGTGTGCACCACCACCACGGAGGAACATTGTGACCACCACCGGTACCACCGAGATCGAAACCGCTGAAGCGAACCGCCAGTCGAAGGATTCACGGCTCAACCTCAGGGTGTCGACCGCACAGGAACAGATCATCCGACGCGCAGCGGCTGCGACCGATCGAAGCGTGACCGACTTCGTGCTCGATAGTGCCACAGAACGCGCCGAAGCCGTCCTCGCTGAGCGCCGGTGGTTCATCCTGTCCGAGGACGAGTTCAGCCGCTTCGAGGAGCTGATCGAAGCACCGTTCGAACCATCCGAGGCACTGCGCTCGTTCCTAGCCACTCCGCCCGCTGTCGACCTTTCCGATCTGTGAGCGAATGGCCAGCCGGGGAGCCGGAGAAGCTGACGGCGGGCCATGAAACCGGTGAGTTCTCGTCTGGGGCAGATGAGCTGGATGAGTGGTTGCGTGAGCGAGCCCTGAAGGGTCAGGAAGTCGGCAATGCCAGCGTCTTCGTGATCGCGAAGGAGCAGCGCGTGCTGGGCTATTACGCACTGGCCTCGGCAGGAGTGGAGCCGAGGGACGTGCCGGGCAAGGTGCGCCGCAATGCGCCATCCCCGGTGCCAATACTTCTACTCGCACGGCTGGCAGTGTCCCAGCACGCTCACGGCCGAGGCCTTGGTCGGCTCCTGCTGCGAGATGCCATGCTCCGCGCGATCCGTGTCTCGGAAGACATTGGTTTTCGTGCTCTGCTCATCCATTGCCGTGACGAGAGCGCACGGGACTTCTATTGGTCCGTTGTCCCGCAGTTCATGGATTCCCCGACGGAACCGCTGCACCTGCTGCTGCCTTTGACCGCACTCGTTGCGGCCGCGGAGTCTTCGGCCTGATTCCAACCGTTCGCGGAGAGCGAGAGCGGCCTCGAAGGTTGTTGCCTCGCAGAGTTCGAGGCCACCATCGGTGAGTATCCACAACAGCGCTGGCTCGTCGTCGCGTCCGAGAGCAAGGTCGACCAGGACACGGGCCTCGTTCAGGTTGCCGAGCGTGAACTGGGTGCCGGCGAGGTTGCACGCAGCGACGGCCCTCGTGAGTCCGGCATCGATTGCGTTCCTGAGGATGTCACTCGCACGCGCCGGTTCGTCTGGAACGAGGCAGAATACGAGATTGTTCCGCGGCACCTACTCAGACGACCGAGGTGCACTGGCGAGCATCTCCTCGAACAGTGCCGCAGCGAGCGCGGATTCTCCCCGTAGCAGCAGTCAGGAAGACCTGACGCTTGAACTTGGTGATTGGCAAAGCGAATCGGTTGGGGGCGCACTCATTTGGTAGGGGGTCGTTGCGTCCGAAAGGTCTGTCGGCTGGTGTCGAGGTTGTCGCGACCAGCAGCCAGGCAGCGCGGTGACGGACCGCCATCGCGCATCCAGCGTCGGCGAGCCCTGCGCCGTCTGTTACCGGCGTGCTCGTCCATCGGGTGGTGAGCTGATTCCGTGGTAGCGGCAGTGTCGTGTTTCTCAAGTCGGTGAAACCGCTTGGACCTCCCCCTCAAGAACGATGACCTCGGACTGGAGTCGTCGGGCGCGCACCCCATTCTCGAACCCATACCCGGAGTCAGCGTGGAGCGTGCGGCCCGTGCCATTGGCGTGCCAGTAAGGGAGGGCAACAGCGGTCAATACCGGTGAACAGCGTGTTGTTCAGGATCGGGATCATCCCAGCGTAATGGCTATATGCAGGTGCTATGCGGGTCTTCGTGGCCTGCTTTGCAAGCAGGGGGTCGTGGGTTCGATTCCCATCGTCTCCACCATCAAAGCCCCTGGTAGCAGCGCTGCCGGGGGCTTTTTGGTTCCTGGGGTCTGGGGGCTTGCCACATCAGTTGCACATCAAGCAGCGGTTCTCTATGGTCGACAGAGTGGGGCTACGGAGAGCATTCGGGACGACGCGCAAGCACCGATCGGGTCGTTGGGGTGCCGAGTACACCCACCCGATCTCGCGGGAACGTGTGCTGCCGGGCCACTCGTTTCGGACCAAGGCCGATGCCCTCAAGTGGCTCGCCACG
Organism: Ilumatobacter sp.; assembly: GCF_041688325.1. Classification (GTDB taxonomy): domain Bacteria; phylum Actinomycetota; class Acidimicrobiia; order Acidimicrobiales; family Ilumatobacteraceae; genus Ilumatobacter_A. Next base: position 3,248 of record NZ_JBDNIJ010000046.1, on the reverse strand, counting down.
GCGGAGGTCGATCTTGACCGGGGCCAGTTGCTCGACCCGAGCGGTACGAAGCAGACGTTCGAGTCGTACGCGACGACCTGGCTCGCCGGGCGAAACGATCTCCGGCCTAAGACGCTGTTGCTGTACGACTACCTGTTGCGCGTTCACCTGCTTCCGCATCTCGGCGAGGCGCCGATGGGCAAGATCGATCCGGCCACGATCCGTCGATGGCATGGGACCGTCAGTGCCGGCGATCAGAGCGCAGTGACGACTGCCAAGGCGTACCGGTTACTCCGTCAGATCATGCAGGCCGCCGTTGATGACATGTTGCTGCGCGCCAACCCCTGCACCCTGAAGAACGTTTCTGTCGAACACAGCGCGGAACGTGCGACGCCATCGATCGACGAAGCAAGGCGAATAGCCGACGCGATCAAGCCGGAGTACCGCCTGATGGTCATGCTTGCTGCGGTCGCTGGCCTTCGACGCGGCGAGTGCCTCGCGCTTCGGCGCCGGAACCTCATCGAGACCAACGGAATCTGGACTGTCGTCGTCGACGCATCGATTGTGTTCGTGAAGGGCGAGGCGATTCTTCAACCCCCGAAGACGAGCGCCGGCGTGCGTCGACTCACACTCCCGGCCGTGCTGGCGACGGTGGTCGAGGAGCATGTAGCCACATACGGTCCGTTCAAGCCAGACGACCTGGTCTTTGTCGATCGGCGGACGGGTGAGACGCCGACGGTGACGGTGTGGCGGCGGGTGTGGCTCCACGCCCGCGACGCCCCAGGTCGCGTACACGTTCCACGATCTACGCCACCTTGCCGGCACGCTCAACGCCACGGCCGGCGCAAGCATCCGGGAGTCGATGGCGCGAATGGGCCACTCGTCGCCGAGGGCTGCGCTGCGTTACCAGCACCTGGTTGAGTTGCGCGACGCCGAAGTGGCGTCGTCGATCGACCGGTTGTTCGACTGAGACCGACGAGCAACGTGTAGCTGGTCGCTGACGTGATTTGATTGCGCATCCCGCACCTCGCCGGTGTGGCGCCGATCTAGCATGACCTCGTGAGCGCTCCGGTTCTGACCGATGTGCGGAGATACCGCGATGAGATCTGCGCTCTGGCTCGCGCTCGCGGAGCGTCGCGGGTCCGAGTGTTTGGTTCGGTAGCGCGTGGCGACGCGATCGAAACCAGCGACATTGACTTCCTCGTTGACCTCGACGAGGGCCGCGGGTTGCTCGACCTTGGCGGCTTACTGATGGACCTGCAGGATCTTCTTGGACATCCTGTGGACATCGTCACCGAGTCGGGGATGAGGCCACGTGTTTGCCAACGAGTGTTGGTCGACGCGGTCGAACTGTGAGGAATGACGATGACTCTGAACGGTCCTCGATGCGTCGCGCGTTGACAAACACGACGGAGCTGGGCAAACTGTTTACATATCCACTCACCTGCTTCGCCGGGTGAGCCCGAGGCCCGCCGCGAGGCGGGCCTCTGTGATTTTCAGGTGTCCCAGGCCCGAGGTCGATGGACCTGAGCGCCCTTCTCTGTGAACACCGTTTTCGGCATCTGGCACTTTTCCACGCTCTTGGCGCGAAAGGGAATTTCGAAGCTCGCCACATCCTTGAGGCGCCTATTCGTCGCCTGAGGCTGAGGATTCACGAGACCAACGCTGCACCCAGATTCGACCGCCTTGCGGATCGCGTCTTCGAGGTCGGAATCGTTGGTGATCACGAGCGCCTTGTCGCATTCGTCATCGCCGAAGCAGTCCCAGAGCAGCTGGACGGCCAGGTTCACATCGGAGCCCTTCTCTTCCCGATGGACAACGCGGGCAGCCGAGAACGGGACAGTTCGACGTTGAATCGAATCGGTCCACATGTCGTCGGCGTCCGCATGGGGTTGGAGTTCGGGGCGGAGCAGGTCGGAGATCGATCGGTTGCGATCGTCGAGGGGGCGCCACTTCGAGGCTGATCGAAAGTGCCCGAGTACGACATCGATCTTCGGATTCGATCGGATCGCACGCAGGAGCAGGCTCTGATGGTGCGGAGCCTTGTCACCTGGATATCGCTCAGAAACCTTCGCCGTGAAGTACTTGATCCGACCGATCTCATCATTGGGTACGAGTAACCGACTCAAGGCCTCGAAGTCGACCCATTTGAAGGCGGTGCCCTTCACGGCACCGAAGTAGAAATTGAATCCATCGATGTACACGTTGGTCGCCACGATGTCCAGGCTATGAAGCCCAGTCCTCAACGGCTGCGAAGCAGCCGATGATCCGGCTGCGGGCACCTGGTCACAACCGGTAGCGCACAAGCGTCCCGAACTCGCGGTGTCGCTGCCTTTACAGAGGTATGGATGACAATCAAGGGTCGAAGGTTTCGTGGTCGGTGCTGCCACTTCGGGCAAAACGGAGTGGGGCGAGTTCGGTCAGCGGGTTGGTGCGGCAAGAGCAGGGCGCGTGGTGTGCGGGCAGGGCTCCGCGGCGGTCCGCCCGTCCAGATCGTGTGGGATCGGAGGTCGGGTTTGGCATGTCGTGTGTTGGGGTGGTGGGAGGGCATACACCCTTGCAGGTTCCTCTTCGAGGAACCTGCGGGCCGCACAGCAGGCCCGATCCCGACTTTCGGGTCGCGGATCCGGCCTCGGCGCGATCGGGTCTGTCATGCGGCTGACCGTGACGCCGCTCGGGGCTTCGGGACGGCCTGCATCCGGCGTCGCAGGGGCCGTCGTCGACTACCTCGAAGGCGAAGCCGGCGATCGCGGTCCGTCGCTGTTAGGCGGATCGATTGAGAACACAGGTGCGTACTACGCGGACTCGATCGAGGGGCCGGGCCGGTGGCTCGGAGCGGGCGCGGCGTTCCGAGACCTTGACGGTGTTGTTGGTCGTGACGAGTTTCAACGGGTGCTCGAAGGCCGCCACCCGCTGACCGGCGAGCGGCTCGTCACCGCACAAGGGTCCTCGCAGCGGGGACATCTCTCGGTCGGAACCGCGGCGCGTACCGACGAGTCGGGCACCGTCCAATACACGGTTCGAGACGTAGCCCGACTGGCACTGTTGCGTTGATCGAACGCGGGGCGCGTCGCACCGCCGTGGCGTCTGCCTTGCGGTCAGATCGTTGCGCTGAGTTCGTCGAATGCTGCCGCGACGCGTCGATGCTCGGGGCGGGCTTCGACACCGAGTTCGTCGTGGCCGCGTCTCAGGTTCTGGATGAACGCGTGCCCGCGGATCACGACACTCGCGGTCCGGTCGGTTCGTAGACCGCGCATTGGCCGGAGTCT
>NZ_JBDNIJ010000301.1:0-7896 GCF_041688325.1 Ilumatobacter sp. | reverse complement strand
GCTCACCGAGGCCGCCATCGACGGCCGCGCCGATCACCTCATTGGTCTCAAGGAAAACATCATCCTCGGCAAGCTGATCCCAGCTGGCACGGGTATGCCGAAGTACCGCGAGTTCGGTATCGAAGCACCGGACTACGAGCCGATGACGTTCTACTCAAGTGACGATGGCGTCGAAGATCCCGCAGCGTTCCTCGCGAACCTGCATGGTTCGTACGACGCCGCCAAGGCCACGGAGCCGATCGGCTGATGACCAACTGAATTGCACTGCGGCCCGGGTCGTCTCCTTGTGAGATTGCCCGGGCCGTTGCGCGTTCCAGCCTCCGGTCAGCGCTCGGCCGCTTGGTCAGGGACGGTCGCCAGTACGGTGCACGAAATGGCGGACGGCATGGCAAGCATGATCGATCTGGCTTCCCGGTCGGGGTTGTTCAGCCCTGTCCGTCTCGCTGCACTCGCCAGTGCTGCGGTTCGATGGGGGCCAACACTCGCTGCCCCGGTAGCGGCTTCGGCACTTGCCAATCCAGGTGGCGCGGCAATCATCGACGACCGCGGCTCGATCACTTGGCGGGACCTTGATACACAGTCGACTCGCCTTGCCGAGGGCCTGCACGCTCTGAGTGTCGGTCGAGGCGATCGTCTTGGGTTGATGTGTCGCAACCATCGCGAGTTCGTTGAGTTGACGGTTGCTGCTGCAAAGGGCGGTATCGAAGTCGTCTATCTCAACACTGGGTTCGCCGCGCCGCAGTTGAACGAAGTACTGGCAAGAGAATCCATAACGGCCGTGGCGATCGACGCCGAGTTCGCCAGCATGCTGGACCCTGCAGGGATTGTTCGTGTCATCGTGGTCGGAGACGGCGGGTCCGCCCGCGGCACCCCGATCACCGAGGTGCGTGCTCGGCGGTTGTGGCGGTTGCCGCTACGCGCCTCGCTCCCGATCAACCCGGTGCTCCTCACGTCGGGCACGACGGGCACTCCAAAGGGTGCGCGTCGGTCGGGACGTATCGATCCAGCTGCTGCAACGTCGATCCTCCAGCGCGTTCCCTACCGCTCCGATGATGTCGTCTGCATTGCTTCGCCACTTTTCCACGCCTGGGGGTTCGCCCAGCTCGGTATCGCGACTGCGCTCGGTTGCACGACGGTCGTGTCGGCATCGTTCAGTGCCCCAGTCATACTCGAGCAGATCCCCAAACATGCTGTCAGTGTCCTGGCAGTGGTGCCTGTGCTGCTGCAGCGTCTCCTTGACTCACCGGATTTCGACGAGGCCGATCTGTCAACGCTGCGGATCATCGCGTCGAGCGGTTCAGCGCTGCCGGTTCCAACTGTCGTCGACTGGCTCAGTCGCGTCGGTCCCAACCTCTACAACCTGTACGGCTCGACCGAGGTCGGACAAGCAACCCTTGCGACGCCCACTGACCTGTGCGCTCACCCGGACACGGCCGGGCGCACACTTGACGGCACGGAGATCGGCATTTTCGACGATGACGGCAGCCTGCTGCCGGTCGGGAGCGTTGGCCGTATCTTCGTGGGCAGTGGCGCCCAATTCGACGGCTATACCGGCGGCGGTGGTAAAGAGGTCATCGAGGGCCTGATGTCGACCGGCGACGTCGGCCACCTCGACGAAACGGGCTTGCTGTACGTCACCGGACGCGCTGACGACATGATCGTCAGTGGTGGCGAGAACGTGTTCCCCCAGGAAGTGGAGGACGTTCTACTCGCCGACGATCGCATTGCTGACGTCGCGGTGGTCGGGGTGCCTGACCACGACTTTGGTCAGCGACTAGCGGCGTTTGTTGTCAAGGCGCCCGGGGCAAAGATCACCAAGCCGGAGGCCCGCGCGCTCGTCGCCGATCAGTTGGCTCGCCACAAGGTTCCGCGTGACGTGACTTTTCGTGCCGAATTGCCCAGAACGGCCACCGGCAAGATCCAGCGCTCCAAGCTGGCAAACCCCGCCTTGTGAGCGCGCGTGGGACCGCGCGCCCTATTATAACGGCGGGCACAGCGCGAGCTTGGACCGTTCGTTGGGTTGCAGGAACACGATCGCGATGTCTTGCCCGACTGCCTCGATGCTGCCGTCGAGGATCAGCTGCCCCACCTTGAAATCGATCAGGCATTGCCGGACGCCAGCCATTGCCGCGATGAACAACGGGGCACCCGTGTCTTCTGGAGGCAGGCCGAGTGAGGAGATGTCCGAGGTTGCATCGCCGCCGCTCAGCTCGATCTGGAGCGCTACTTCCGACTCGGCGAGCGCACCGATGTTTCCACCGGCACGCACGGCATACGTCGCGCCTGGAACAACGACTGCGTGGACCGCGCCGTTGATCCCAATCGCGCGTCGTTGAGGAACGATCTGATTGAGTTCGCTCGCTCCGAGAGCTGTCCCCACCAGCAGAACGGCGACGCCGCCGGCGACGATTGCACTGGTGTCGAACCAAGCGAAACGCTCCACTGCAGGGTCGTCGAGCACGGCCGCGACGATGGTCGAGACGGTCACGGCAACTGCGATGACTGAAATCGCGCTGACCGACGCGAACAGATAACCGAACAACGGTGGGACGAACCGGCTCATCGATACAACAGCGGTGCTGGAGAGTGCGATGAGCACGACGATCGTTGCTCGGTCGTGTTGCGTTCCGGCACGCAAAGCCAGGCCGATGGCGAGCAGGCTGATCAGCGCCCACGCCGCAAGGGGAACCGCTCCACCGGTTCCCGTCACCATCTCGGAACCAGGCCGGAGGTACGTCCCTGCGAGCATTTCGCCGGGATGCACGATGCGTCCGGCCAGCGCGAGGGCGTTCGACAATCCCAACTGATCATCGCCTGCACTGCTCGCTTCGAGGAGGGCCGAGGTGTTCGACCGGCCATTGTTCAGCGCATCGACCAGCGGGCCCGACCACATCACGACGAATGCGCCAAGAGCGGTCGGACCCACCCAGCGAGGAGCGTCGGCGCCTCTGTCCCACTCCCAGCGGCCGGTCTTGGCGAGCGCCGACAGTCCGATGACGATGCTGATGATTACGAGCGCAGGAGGCGCCGCAGACACATGCATCTGTGCAGCCGCGCTCGCACACAGAACGGCCTGGGCCCACCGGCCCGTGCGAACGAACATGAACAGGCCCCATGCGCCAGCAAAGAGAGCTGTTGCGGCGAGAAGCGGATTCCACGGCACGTGTAATTGCTTGCCGAACGCGACGTACATGATGGCCACTGAGACTGCCGCGGTGCAGGCGCCGCGTGTCGATGCCCACTTCCAACCAGCGCGGATCGACAGACCGAACATCAGGGTGTGGAAGATGATCGTCGTAGCGGGGAGGGCAGCGGCCCGGCCGCCACTCACGAGGTACGGGAAAAAAAACAGCCACTCCCGAATTGGGCCCGGATGCTTGAAGTTCAATCGTGAATACGTCCCGACGAGCGGAATCTCCCCATCGCTCATCTGCTCGAGCGCGAGCTGGAACACGGCGTGGTCGTTCGTCGCGATCCAGAAGCGATAGCGCCAGAGCAGCGCGACCCACAGCAGGCCGAGCAGTGCGACAGCGCCGACCACAACCGCGAACCCTGGTGAGCGCGATTGGTGTAATTCGGCTGCAGCTGTCGAGGTCGCCTGACTCGCTGGTGGAGAAAAGGAGTGCGGATCTACCGCCAGCTCAGGCATCCGGCGATGATAGGCGGCCGGCTGAGGGTGAAAGGCGGGCCGTCACCGAGTTGCGCGATCTCACCGACGCACCTAGCATTGCACGGTCCTCTCATCGAATGTCTTCTGGCATTCGGTGTATGGCGGCCGGCCACGTTCGTGGTTCCGGCCAACCCACCCCATGCCGTCGTATCGATCGGTGCGCACGGTCAGTCCAGACGAACGAGGTTTCATTCGTGCCAACAATTCAACAGCTCGTCCGTCAAGGACGAACTTCCAAAGTAACGAAGTCGAAGACGCCGGCGCTCAAGGGCTCCCCGCAGCGTCGTGGCGTGTGTACCCGCGTGTACACGACCACCCCGAAGAAGCCGAACTCGGCGCTTCGCAAGGTCGCACGCGTGCGTCTCAACTCCGGTATCGAGGTCACGGCCTACATCCCGGGTGAGGGCCACAACCTGCAGGAGCACTCGATCGTGCTCGTCCGTGGTGGTCGTGTTCGCGACCTTCCCGGTGTCCGCTACAAGATCATCCGCGGCGCGCTTGATGCCGTTGGCGTCAAGAACCGCAAGCAGTCGCGCAGCCGTTACGGCGCCAAGAAGGAAAAGTAGGCTGAACGATGCCTCGTAAAGGTCCCGCACCCCGCCGCGAACTTGTCGCGGATCCCATCTACAAGAGCGTCGTCGTCACGCAGCTGATCAACAAGGTTATGTTGCACGGCAAGCGCACGATCGCTGAAAAGATTGTCTACGACGCAATGATCATCGTTCAGTCTCGCCTCGAAGGCGAAGAGCTGGCGATCGACAGTGTCAAGCGTGCGATCGACAACCTGAAGCCGCCACTTGAGGTCCGGAGCCGCCGCGTCGGTGGAGCCACCTACCAGGTGCCGGTCGAAGTGCGTCCGCGCCGTTCGACCACGCTGGCTATTCGCTGGCTCGTCGACTTCGCTCGGGCCCGTCGTGAAAAGACGATGTCCGAGTGCCTCGCAAACGAGATCATGGACGCGTCCACCGGCCTCGGTGCTGCGATGAAGCGTCGCGATGACATCCAGAAGATGGCTGAGTCGAACAAGGCGTTCGCTCACTACCGCTGGTAATTCGAATTGCACGAAAGCCCCGAAGCCTTGTGAGGCTTCGGGGCTTTCGTCGTTTTCGAACTCCGGTACCTGTGGTTCACGAGTGCACTATGTTTTCGGCAGGGGAATTCTGACGTCAAGGAGAACTCGATGAACGTGCAATCCATATTGTCGGTCAAGGGCAATGCAGTCGCCACGATTGCGTCGACGGCCACGCTGTCTGACGCGGTGAGCTCACTTCGTGATCACGGCGTCGGTGCGCTGGTGGTCTGCGACGATGGCAAGACGATCGCCGGCATCCTGTCCGAACGCGACGTCGTCCGCTCGATTGCCACACACGGCGACGATACGTTGCATCTCATGGTCGAGTCGGCCATGTCAAGCAACGTCATCACGTGCCAACCTGCCGACACGATCGACGTGTTGATGAAGGCGATGACCGATCGCCGTATCCGTCACCTTCCGGTGCTCGAAGCGGACGGGTCGATGGCGGGCGTCATCAGCATCGGTGATGTCGTCAAGTACCGCCTCGGCGAACTCGAGAGCGAGAACAATCAGCTCCATGACTACATCGAAGGTCGCGTCTAATCCACGCCCGAACGCTCCCATCTCCCGAAACTGAGACCCTTCAGCCTCGCCCGTGACGAGAAACGGTCTCCATTTTGGGCTGGGTTTGGGCTGGGTTTGGGCTGGGGTGGGCTGGGTCGCGGAACAACGGCGCAAACGGGGGTTGCGGTTGGATTTGGACCGATACACTGAGCGGCCTTGTGCACGCATGCACAAGATTGCACCCCCCGAATGCGTAGCACCGGAATCTGCCGGTCGCCTGCGTGACAACGCCCTTTGAGATGGAAGTGAAGTAGAAGATGGCTCAGCGAGAGTTTCCCCTGGAGCGCACCCGGAATATCGGGATTATGGCGCACATCGATGCCGGTAAGACGACGACGACCGAGCGCATCCTCTACTACACCGGTAAGAGCTACAAGATCGGTGAAGTACACGACGGCGCAGCGACCATGGACCATATGGCTCAGGAGCAAGAGCGCGGCATCACCATCACCTCCGCTGCGACCACCTGCGTGTGGGACAACCACCGCATCAACATCATCGACACGCCGGGCCACGTTGACTTCACCATCGAAGTCGAGCGCTCGCTGCGCGTGCTCGACGGTGCTGTCACCGTCTTCGACTCGGTGGCCGGCGTTGAGCCGCAGACCGAAACCGTGTGGCGTCAGGCCAACACGTACAACGTGCCCCGCATGTGCTTCGTCAACAAGATGGACCGCATCGGCGCCGACTTTTACCGCACGGTGCAGATGGTTATCGACCGCTTGCAGGCCAACCCGCTCGTCATCCAGCTGCCCATCGGCGCAGGCGGCCCCGAAGCTGTTAAGGCGTTCGAGGGCCTCGTCGACATCGTCAAGATGAAAGCGCTGATCTGGGACAACGAAGAGCTCGGTGCCACCTGGGACGAGACCGACATCCCAGAAGACATGGTCCAGATGGCCGCCGAATACCGCGAAGCGATGATGGAAACCATCGCGACGCAGGACGAAGCGCTCATGGATGCGTACCTCGCCGGTGAAGACATCCCCGAGAAGACCATTAAGGCCGCCATCCGTAAGGGCACCCTGGCATTCGACTTTGTCCCGATCCTCTGCGGTTCGGCATTCAAGAACAAGGGCGTTCAGCCCATGCTTGACGCCGTCGTCGACTTCATGCCGAGCCCGGTGGACATCCCGCCGGCACATGGCACCGTCATGCGGGGCGGCGAAGAAGTCGACATCTACCGCAAGGCCGATATCAACGAGCCCTTCGCAGCGCTCGCCTTCAAAATCGTTGCCGACCCCTTCGGCAAGCTCACCTACTTCCGGGTGTATTCCGGCGAGATCTCCAAGGGCGAAGAGGTCTACAACTCCGTCAAGGAAGACCGCGAACGTCTTGGTCGCATCCTGCTGATGCACGCCAACCAGCGCGAAGACATCGACGTGGCAATGGCTGGCGACATCGTTGCCGGTCTCGGGTTCAAGAACGTCACAACCGGCGACACACTTTGTGACCGGAACGACCCGATCATCCTCGAGCGGATGGAATTCCCCGAGCCGGTCATCCACGTTGCCATCGAGCCGAAGACAAAGTCCGATCAGGAAAAGTTGGGCAAGGCCCTCAAGTCGCTCTCCGACGAGGACCCCACCTTCCGCATCCGCGCCGACCACGAGACTGGCCAGACCGTCATCTCGGGCATGGGCGAGCTCCACCTCGAAGTGCTCGTCGACCGCATGCGGCGCGAGTTCAGTGTCGAGGCAACTGTCGGCAAGCCGCAGGTCGCCTACCGCGAGACGATCACCAAAGAAGTCACCAACGTCGAGTACCGCCACATCAAGCAGTCCGGTGGTACCGGTCAGTACGCCGTCGTCAAGATCAACATGGAGCCGAACCCCGGTAAAGGCTTCGAATTCGAAGACAAGATCACGGGTGGAAAGATCCCGCGTGAGTACATCAACCCGACCGCGCAGGGCCTCGAAGCAGCCATGGACAACGGCGTCCTCGCCGGATACACCACTGTTGACGTCAAGGTTTCCTTGGTCGACGGTTCGGCTCACGACGTTGACTCCTCGGAGATGGCATTCAAGATCGCCGGCCAGCAGGCATTCCGCAAGGCCGCCGAAATGGCCAAGCCGGTCCTGATGGAGCCAATCATGAAGGTCGAAGTCGTCACGCCTGAGGACTACATGGGCGACGTCATGGGCGACATCAGCAGTCGTCGTGGCCGCATTGGCCAGATGGAAGCCCGCGGTAACACGCAGGTCGTCAACGCGACCGTGCCACTGTCCGAAATGTTCGGTTACAGTACCGACCTGCGTTCACGTACTCAGGGCCGTGCGACCTACACCATGCAGTTCGAGGAGTACCAACAGGTACCCGCAGCAATTGCAGACGACATCATCAAGCGCGTCCGAGGCGAATAGCCCCGGCACCGTTCATTCGTGAACGACGCAACACACCAGACCTTTGAAAACCCACGAAGACCGACACTAAGAGAAGAGTTATTGCAATGAGCAAAGTGAAGTTCGAGCGGAACAAGCCGCACGTGAACATTGGCACCATGGGTCATATTGACCATGGTAAGACGACCCTGACTGCAGCGATCTCCAAGACCCTGTCGGATCGTGGGTTGGCTGAATTTACTGACTTT
>NZ_JBDNIJ010000045.1:0-18610 GCF_041688325.1 Ilumatobacter sp. | reverse complement strand
CTAGTGTCTGCGGCGTGACCGACGCCGACACGTTCCCCCGCCAGCACGCTCGCACCCAGCGGTTCACCCTCGGCGCCCCCCGCGACATCACCGTCTCGGCCGACGGCGAGCGCGTGATGTTCCTCCGCAGCTCCAGTGGGACCGACCCGGTGAACGCACTCTGGGTACTTGACGTCGCCGATGGCACCGAACGACTCGTCGGTGATCCGCGTGCATTGCTGAGCGAAGGCAACGACGACGATCTGCCTCCGCTGGAACGCGCCCGACGCGAACGCTCGCGCGAAGGCGCCGTTGGCATCACGAGCTACGCAACCGACGCGGCCGGCAAAGTCGCGGCCTTCGCACTCGGCGGCCGAATGTTCGTTGCAGGCCTTCTGACGGGCCTCGCCCGATCGCTCGACGTCGCAGGCCCCGTCTTTGACCCCCGTCCCGATCCAACCGCACGTCGCATCGCCTACGCAGCCGGCCGGCTGCTCTGTATCGGAGAATTGGACGGCACGTGGCGCGTCCTCGCCGGTGGTGACCCGACAGAGGCCGACACGGTGTCGTGGGGCAGTGCTGACTTCATCGCAGCCGAAGAGATGCACCGCTTCCGGGGCTACTGGTGGAGCCCCGACGGCAGCACCATTGCTGCGTGCCGCGTCGACACATCACCGGTCGATGAATGGGTCATCGCCGATCCGGCCAACCCCGACCGCCCCGCTCAGACCGTGCGTTACCCGTCGGCCGGAACCAACAACGCCACCGTGTCGCTCCACCTGCTCGGCCTCAACGGGTCGCGCACCGACGTCGACTGGGACCACGAGTTCTTCCCCTACATCGCCTCCGTCGAATGGACCCGAGCTGGCCTGATCATGGCCGTGCAAGCACGCGACCAACGCGGCACCATGACGCTCAACGTCGACGAGATCACCGGCCAAACCGAAGTACTCGCCCACGACTACGACGATGCCTGGGTCGAATTGGTGCCTGGGGTACCGCGCCTCCTGCCCGACGGCACACTCGTGTCAGCAGCTGACCGCGACGGAGCTCGACGGCTGATGGTCAATGACCAACCCGTGACACCCGTCGACCTGCAAGTCCGTGCTGTGCTCGAAGCCGATGCCGGGTCAATTCTGTTTCAAGCCAACCCGATCGACGACTCAACCTCGCTCCACGTCTGGCGGCGCAGCAACGACGGCACGCTCACGGCGCTCACCGACGAACCAGGGATCCACACGCTCGCCGAACGCGGCGGCACCTCGGTCACTCGTTCGGCAACACTCGCCGAACCAGGCGCCACACATCTGGTGACTCACTCGTCCGGCACGACACGCACACTCGAATCGTTCGCCGAGACACCGCTCGTCACACCGAATGTCCAGTTCTTCCGGAGTGAAGTGACCGGGCTGACATCGGCTCTGCTGCTCCCACACGACCACGACGGCTCGCTCCTTCCCGTCCTACTCGATCCTTACGGCGGTCCGCATGCTCTACGCGTCCAGAATTCCTTCAACGCGTTCGTTGCGTCACAGTGGTTCGCAGATCAGGGGTTCGCCGTCCTCGTTACCGACAACCGCGGCACCCCTGGGCGAGGATCAGTCTGGGAACGAGCGGTTCACGGCGATCTCGCGACCGCACCACTCGACGACCAGATCGAGGCATTGCACCACGTGGCGAAGGAGACCGCTGCACTCGACCAGCGCCGCGTTGCGATCAGGGGTTGGAGCTTCGGTGGCTATCTCGCAGCGCTCGCAGTACTCCGCCGGCCCGACGTGTTCCATGCCGCGATCGCCGGAGCGCCCGTCACCGAGTGGAGGCTCTACGACACCCACTACACCGAGCGGTACCTCGGCGATCCGAACATCAGCGCAGCACAGTACGACGCGAGCTCGCTCCTCCCCCTCGCCGGCGACCTCCAACGGCCGCTCCTGCTGATCCATGGGCTCGCCGACGACAACGTCGTGGCGGCGCACACGCTCCAACTCTCATCAGCACTGCTCGCCGCAGGAAAGCGGCACGAAGTTCTGCCACTGGTCGGCGTCACCCATATGACTCCCCAGGAGCAAGTCGCTGAGAACCTGTTGCTCCACCAGCTGGACTTCCTGCGCCGGTCGCTTCCCGAACCGACGAGCTGACATCTTCCGTGACGATTCGGATCCCTGGCGCGGCACGCGCCGAAGGATTCATCTAACGTCGCTTTGGTATGAACAATCGCCTACTCGAGATGTACCGCGGAGTCGCCGTGCACGCCACTGCCAACCTGGAACACCAAGCCGCCCTCGAACTGCTGGCCCTCGTGATGCTGGCTGACCAGGACATCGCCGATGAAGAGGTCGAACTCGTCCGCGAGATCAGTACCGACTGGCACGACGACGAATTCTCCTTCGAGGACTACCTTCGACCCGCAATCGAAGCGGCTCGCCACGCAATCGAACGCGACCGCGTCCAAGAGTTCATCGACTCGATTGACGAACGGATCAACAGCCGAGTGCTGCGCTCGGCGCTCTTCTCCGCATCACGCGAGGTGGCCGGAGTCGACAACGAAGTGAACCCCGAAGAAGGCTCCATCCTCGCTGCTGTCGCAGTGCGCTTCAACTGACGAGGGATTTGGATCAGGCTGGGCGTTTGGCGAGGACAATGCGGTCGAGGTGTGCGAGATCTTGGCGGACTTCGATCTCTCGATAGCCCTGCTGTTCCAACAGTGCTGAGACTGCTGAGCCTTGGTCGTAGCCGATCTCAAGGACCAACCATCCGTCCGGACGCAGGTAATCGATCGCACCCGGAACGATGACTCGATAGTCGTCGAGACCATCGGCGCCGGCGAAGAGCGCACCCTCGGGCTCCCACTCCCCCACGTTGGCCTCGAGGTCGACCGACCCGACAGCGACGTACGGTGGGTTCGACACGATCACGTCGGCCTCCAGGCCGTCGGGCAGCGCTGCAAACCAATTGCCGAACGCGACCCGCACGTTCCGCGCCGCACGACCGACTCCGGCAAGGTTCGCGCGTGCGACATCGAGCGCATCGCTACTCGCATCGGTCAGCCACACCGTTGTACCGTCGAGCGGAAGTTCGTCGGCACAGGCGAGGCCGATGGCGCCTGACCCAGTTCCGAGATCCACCACGGTGCGTTCGTCTTCGATCGCGCGTGCGAGACCGAGCGCCACTTCAGCAACCAGCTCGGTTTCCGGCCTCGGGATCAACACACGCTTGTCGACGTTGAGATCGAGTCGGCGGAACGACCAGCTGCCGAGCACGTACTGCAGCGGCTCGCCCGTTCGATAGCGCGCCACCATCGCGTCGAGGTGGCTGACCATCCGAGTCATCGGTGTCTGGTCGAGGCTGGCGAGGAACTCGTCAGGATTGGTCGAGGATGCGGTTTCGCAAATCCACCGCGCATGTTGACGATCGCCGATGGCCAATGCGGTCTCGTCCCAGAGTCCCCGCCATGTCACCGTGACGTCGGTGTGGTCAGACATCGCCTTCGGCGAGCAGCCGCGTCCGTTCGTCGACTGCAAGCGCGTCGACGACCGGTTGCAGATCGCCACGCAACACTTCGGCGAGCCGGTAGATCGTGAAGCCGATGCGATGATCGGTCACCCGATTTTCTTTGTAGTTGTAGGTCCGAATTTTCTCGCTGCGTCCACCGCCACCGGTTTGGGAACGCCGGGCATCAGACATCTCTTCGCGTCGCTCTCGCTCGGCCAGGTCGAACAGCCGTGACCGCAGCACTGTCATTGCGCGCAGCCTGTTCTGGAGTTGCGATCGCTCGTCTTGCATCGACACGACAACGCCAGTCGGACGGTGGGTAATGCGTACGGCAGAGTCAGTGGTATTCACGCCCTGGCCACCTGGGCCGCTGGCACGAAACACGTCAATGTCAAGATCCCGATCATCGACTGTCACATCAACCTCGTCGACTTCGGGCAGTGCTGTCACCGTTGCTGACGACGTGTGGATACGACCTTGGCTCTCCGTCACGGGCACGCGCTGTACCCGGTGCGGACCGCCTTCGAACTTCAGATTTCGCCATGCAGTCGCGCCGCTGACCATCAGCGTCACCTCGTTGAAGCCGCCCATGTCGCTCAGCGTCGTCGACATCAGTTCGACCTTCCAACCCATGTTGGCGGCGTACGCGGAGTACATCTCGAACAGATTTCGGGCGAACAGGTTGGCCTCTTCGCCGCCTTCGGCACCGCGGATCTCCATGATGACGTTCTTGCCGTCGTGGGGATCGGTGGGCAGCATCATCTCGCGCAGCTGATCAATCAGCTTCGGGAGTTCGGCGTTCACGTCGTCGATCTCGCTCTGGAGCAATTGACGTTCGTCGCCGTGGGCCTCAGGGAGCATCTCTTGCGCAGCTTCGCGATCGGCGACACGGCTCTGATGGAGGCGGAACTTCTCCATGACTGGGCCGAGGTGGTTGTACCGCTTCGACAGGATCCGCAGCTGCGAAGGGTCCGACAGGACTGCAGGGTCACTGAGTTGGTGTTCGAGTGTCTCGAATTCGTCACCGACTTGGCTCAGTCGGGCGATCATGTCGGGTTCGGCCATGGCGATTTGAGGTTAGTGCCGCCAATCGACGTTCTGCCGGGAGTGGTCAGCCGAGCGCGATGAGTTCGATCGGGTTGAGCAGCAGTTCCGCCATCTCACGCGTCACCGGGACGAGGTCACGAGTCGGAACGGCGAGCCGAACGGGCGTGCCGACTAACCGTTGCACGTCAGCCACAAACGGAATGGCGTCGAGGTCGACGCCGGACGAGAACACGACGTGCACTGCCTGGTCGTCGGCCGTGGCGCCTGCTGCCACGCACGGAATGGGATCCTTCAGGTTCGGGCGAGGCGCTGGTGGCTCGACCGACACCAGACTGGCCAAGCCGACGCGACCCGGGTCTTGTTCGGCTTCCCAGCGAAGGTATCGCTCAGCTCCGAGCCGGTTGAGCGGGTGCTGCCGTGCCGAAGCGGAACGATGGGTGATGACCGTCGCGACCACCGACGTGAGCGCCTCGGCAGTGGGCAGATCGCCATGCAGCATCTGAAAAGCCTCGCGGTCTGCAGCGCCGACGCCGACTTCAAGCCGAACACCGTCATTACGGTCGGATACTCCGTCCGTCGGCGACGCTCGCACAATCACCTCGCTGAATTCGGCAAAGAAGCCGAAGGTGGGCTGATCGACGATGCGACAGATTTCCAATCCACGAACCTCGCCGGCAATGGTGCCGTGCTCGACGTTGACCACAGCACCCGAGTTGATGATCATCTCGATCAGGTCGGGGTTGTCCATCGAGGCGCTGCGGCGTTCGGGCAACGGCTCAGCAACCGTCGGCAGCAGTGTTCGATCCTCGGCGAGCCACACGTTGATCGGAAAATCAAACATCTCCGCGCGGCGTGCGACCGTGCCGCCACCGGCGTCAGCCACGACGTTGAGGGCACTGGCTCCGCGCCGGATAGCCCAGGCGAGCGATGCACCGAGGAGTCGGCTCGCATCACCATCGACAAGCACCCAAGCAGCATCTGCGTCGACAAGCGCTGACCCGCCAAGCAAGGGCACTGGTTCGGCCTCGATGGCTCGACCAACATGGTCGCTCACGAGGGCGCGCAGCTTGATACCGAGGAGCTGACCTCGACGTTGCGGGTCCATCGCAGCAGTCATGGAGCGAACGCTACCGGCACCCACGAGCCTGAACCCGCGTGTTCAGATCCAACGAAGTAGCCATGCAGATCGACGTTGCCATTGGCCCCTGACCACAAGGTTCGGCACGGTCTGGTCCGTTGTCCCACCGTCAACTCGAGAGACGTGCACCTTGAATCGGTCGTCGTTACCTGTTCGTCAGATGTGCGTAACGTTGCATCGTGCCAAGTCGATGACCAGGGAGAACGCAAAACGCCGCCCCGTAGGACGGCGTTTCGTTCTCTCGATCTTGTCGATCGACCCTCTGCACGTTGGCAGAGGCGATGTGTCACTCCTCGACGTTGGAGGGAGCACCCTTGCGCTCGCCGTAGCGCTTGTTGAAGCGCTCCACGCGGCCACCGGAGTCGACCAGCTTCTGCTTGCCGGTAAAGAAGGGGTGGCACTCGTTGCAGAGCTCGAGGCTCAGCTCGTCGGCGCCAGTCGACTTCGTCGTGAAGACGTTCCCGCAGGAGCACTTCACTGTGGTGTCGGTGTAATGGGGATGAATGTCAGTCTGCATCGTTGTGTCCTTTGTTGATCTTCTGGTGCCGGCTGAAGAGCCTTCGTCGGCGACAGATCGGGTGGCGGGAGTGTAACCACGCGCGATTCCGTTTTGTTTCAGCGCCGGAGGCGCAGGAATCACATGCCTGGTTGTTTACCAATTTCGTTGAGGAACTCGGCGTTGGTCCGGAACGTCTTGAGACGGTCGATCAGCAGCTCAAGGCCAGGAGCCCCGCTACCACCGTCCGCGAGACCACTCAGGACTCGGCGAAGCTTCCACACCATTTGGAGCTGCTTGCGATCGAAGAGGAGCTCTTCGTGGCGGGTCGACGATGCATCGACGTCGATGGCCGGGTAGATGCGCCGCTCGGCGATCTTGCGGTCGAGACGGAGCTCCATGTTGCCGGTGCCCTTGAACTCTTCGAAAATCGCTTCGTCCATGCGGCTGTTCGTGTCGACCAACGCCGTGGCGAGGATGGTGAGCGAGCCACCTTCTTCGATGTTGCGGGCCGAACCGAAAAACTTTTTCGGCGGGTACAACGCTCCGGCGTCGATACCGCCGGACAGGATCTTGCCGCTCGACGGAGCGGCCAAGTTGTACGCACGGCTGAGACGAGTAATGCCATCGAGAATAATCACGACGTCTTCACCCTGCTCGACCAGGCGACGCGCCTTGGCAATCGCCATCTCGGCGACGTGGGCGTGCTCGTCGCTCGGGCGATCGAATGTCGACGAAATAACTTCGCCGTTCACGCTGCGCTTCATGTCGGTCACTTCTTCGGGGCGCTCGTCGATGAGCAGCACGATCAGCTTGCACTCGGGGTTGTTGAGCTCGATCGACTGGGCAATCGTCTTCATCACCGTGGTCTTGCCGGCCTTCGGAGGCGACACGATAATGCCACGCTGGCCCTTGCCGATCGGCGACAGCAGGTCGATGATGCGTGCTGTCATGTTCGCCGGGTCTGCCGGGTTCTCGAGCCGCAATTGCGAGTCAGGAAACAGTGCAGTGAGATCTTCGAAACGAGGGCGTTTCTTCGCTGCTTCGGGGTCTCGACCGTTGACGGTCGTGACCTCAATCAACTGCGGGTTTTTCTCGTTCCGCTGAGCGGCACGCATCGTGCCGACGACGAGGTCGCCACGTCGCAGACCGAACTGCATCGCCACCTTGACGGTGATGTAGGCATCCTGCTTACTCGGGAGATACCCGTTGAGACGGAGAAAGCCGTATCCCTGGTCGTGCATGTCCAGGTAACCGGTGACATCGGTCGATTCGTTGCCCTCAAGCTGACCATCGGAATCGGTTTCGACGAAGTCGACATCGTCGCCCTGAGGGCCATCGAAGCCCCGGTTGGCGCCGCCCTTGCGACGGCGACGGCGGCGCTTGTTGTTGCCTTCGCCTCCATCGTCGTTGCGGTTCTGGGCGCCCTGGTTGCGATTGCCTTGCTGGCCCCCGCCTTGGCCCCCACCGCCCTGACTGGCGCCGCCCTGGCCTGCGCCCTGGTTGCGGTTGCGGTTGACGCCCTCACCGTTACGGCTTTCGCCGTCCGCGCGGTTGCCCTCGTTGTTCCGGTTGCGGTTGCGTTCGCCGGCTTCGCCGTTATTGCGATTTCGGTTGCGGTCATTGTTCGATTTGTCATCACCGGACGTGGCCTCGGCGGCAACTTCACTGGTCGTCGTGTTGACGCCATCAGCAAGCAGCTCAAGTTCCCAGTCAGCGAGCGGATCACCGTCAGGGCCGACCACGACGCCGTCGCCAGCGCCGCCAGACGTATCGTTTTGCTTCGAGGTAGATCGCGAAGCGGACGGCTTCGAACCGAAACCCCGTTCAGACGACTGCCGCGCTTGGGCGGGTTCGCTGTCGAGAGCAAGTTCGCGCTGCCCTGCGGCCTTGGGCGCGGAGGCCGGCACGCTGGACGGGCCGGTGGTCTCCAGAATCTTGTCGATGATCTCTGACTTCTTCAGACGGGCGGGAGCCTTGACGCCGAGCGCCTTGGCCATTTCCAGAAGGGTGTCTTTGTCCTTGGATTCCAGGACGGACTGTTCGAGTGCCGCAGCGGCCACGTTGTTCCTCTCCCTCCGCGCCCGATTCGGGCAATACGGAAAGTGATCGTGCCAGAGGACTGAGGGGTCAGAACACGCCCGACGGAGTTCCCCTGAACGGAATTCGCACACGACCGAAAGCTCGGGGTGCGACTCGGCGAACCGAGTAACCACACGTTAGCCCGCTTCTGATTGGGAATGCAACGCGTGTCGTTTGCCAACTGATTACCCGACCGATCGCTGAAGTTGCGGCTTCCACCTCCGGTCAGTGCCGAGCGTGGCAGCTCGTCGGTGCCGAACTCAGCGTGCGGTGAGTTCCTCAACCAGCGCTTGCACGGTGGCGAGGTCGTTGGCAACGGTCTGGGTCCGTTCTTCTCGGTCCAAGAGGTCAACAAGGTGCGCCGGGAGCGCTGGGCGAGTGCCGATGGCCTGCTCGACTGCGTCGGGGAACTTTGCTGGGTGAGCGGTCGCCAAGGTGATGACGGGACCTCCCCCATCGTTCGCTGAGAGCATTCGCGCGGCTGCTGTGGCTGTGGCCGTGTGGGGCTCGACGACGTAGCCACCCGTGACGTCATAGATCCGCTTCATTTCGGCCAGGGTGTGCTCATCATCGAAAGCAGCTGCCCGGATCGACCCGGTGATGAACTCGGCGCGTTGGTCGGCCTCGATTGCGAGGTTGCCCGTCGTCCGGAAGCGCTGCATCTGCTCGGCGGTCATCCCACCGTCACGGCCGTTCATCTCGAACAGCAGACGCTCGAAGTTTGACGACACCTGGATGTCCATCGACGGACTCAACGACGGGATCACGGCACGCGCACTCATGTCGTTGTCGTTGATGAATCGAGTCAAAATGTCATTGGTATTCGACGAGATGATGAAGTCGCGGATCGGCGCACCCATCTTGCGGGCGATCCAACCAGCGAGCACATTGCCGAAGTTGCCAGTGGGCACGCTGAACGTGACCGGTTCGTCAAACATCTCGGATGCCGTGACGTAGTAGACCGTCTGCGCCATCACCCGTGCCCAGTTGATTGAGTTCACGGCCGAGAGCTGGTTGCGTTGGCGGAATTCGACGTCGTTGAACATCGCCTTGACCATGTCTTGACAGTCGTCGAACGTTCCCTCGACGGCGACGGCATGGACGTTTGGAGCGTCGACGGTCGTCATCTGCTTGCGCTGCACGTCGCTCGTTCGCCCAAGGGGGTACAGGATGACGATGTCGATGTTCTCGCAGCCAAGCACGCCGTCGATCGCTGCCGAACCAGTGTCGCCTGAGGTGGCGCCAACGATGGTGACACGTTCGCCACGTTGGGCGAGCACATGATCAAACAACCGGCCGACGAGTTGCAGTGCGACGTCTTTGAACGCAAGCGTCGGGCCGTGGAACAGCTCTTGCACCCACTGGTTGTGGTCGATCTGCACGAGCGGCACGACAGCTGGGTGCCGGAATGTCGAGTACGCCTGTGTGGCGAGATGAGTGAGCGTCAGTTCGTCGATATCCGGTTCAACGAAGGGCAGCATGACCTCGACGGCGCGCTCGACATAGGTCCGAGCGGTCGACGGCTGGGTGAGCGTCGGCCACTCCTCGGGCATGTAGAGGCCACCATCGGTGGCGAGCCCGGCCAGCAGGACATCGCTGAAACCCAGGACGGGGGAATCACCGCGGGTGGAGACGTATTTCATGTTGCTCAGTCTCCAATGACGCGCAGCAGGCCGCCGACCTTGAGCACGACGTCAAGTTCGTTGAGTTCGCGGACCGTGGCTTGGACGTCTTTCTCAAGGGCCGAGTGCGTGATGAACACGAGGCGGGCATCAGGCCCATTCCCCTCTTGCTCGGCGGCACGGATCGAGACGCCGTGCTTCGCGAACACGCCGGTGACCGAATGGAGCACACCTGGCTGATCTGCGACGTCGAGCCCAAGCAAGTACTCCGCAGAGGTCTCGTCGATCGGCTTGATCGTTGCCTTGCCCAGCTCGCCAAGCGAGCCGTGCGTGCCTGCACGCAGGTTGATGGCCGCATCGACGACATCACCGAACACGGCACTCGCCGTCGGCGCCCCACCGGCACCGCGGCCGTAGAACATCAACGAGCCGACAAAGTCGCCCTCGACGAAAACCGCATTGAAGCTGTCGCGCACCGAGGCCAGCGGGTGTTGAACCGGCACCATCGTCGGGTGCACGCGGACGCTGATCTCTTCGGTTGCGGCATCCCGCTCGACGATGCCGAGCAGTTTGACGACGTAGCCGAGTCGGCGTGCGATCGCGATCTCCGAGGAAGTGATCTCACTGATGCCCTGGTGGTAGACGTCGCCAGCCACGACCTTCTTGCCGAAGGCCACCGTTGCGATGATCGCAGCTTTGGCTCCTGCGTCGTAACCCTCGACATCAGCAGTGGGGTCGCGTTCGGCGTAGCCGAGACTCTGCGCATCTTTCAGCGCTGCTCCATAGTCGGCCTCGCCACCGGCGTCGACCGCGTCGGTCATCTTGGTGAGGATGTAGTTCGTGGTTCCGTTGATGATGCCGAGCACACGGGTGATCGGCTCGCCGTGCAAGCTTTCGCGCAACGCACGCATGATCGGGATGCCACCGGCAACCGCAGCCTCAAAGAGGAGGTCGCGATCGGCAGCGTCGGCTGCGGCATACAACTCGGCACCGACGTTGGCGAGGAGTTCCTTGTTGGCTGTGACGACAGGTTTACCGTGTGCCAGTGCAGCCAGAATCAGTTCGCGCGCTGGCTCGATGCCACCGATCGACTCGACGATGATGTCAATGTCGGGGTCGGTGACGACGTCCATGGCATCGCGGGTCAGTACACCCTCGGCGAGTTCGACATCGCGAGGCGCCGACATGTTTCGGACTGCAACACGGGTGACGGTCAGATCGATCCCTGTTCGAGCAAGCACGGCGGCGCGCTGCACCTCCACGAGTTCTACGAATGCGGCGCCCACGTTGCCGCAGCCGAGCACACCAATCTTGAGAGACGTTACGTCGCTGGTCACGCGGCCGAGGCTACTGGCTGCACACCATCGGTTCTCAGGACGTTGCCCGACAGGTACCGTCGACCAGATGACGACGACCGATCATCCATTGGTCACCGCGAGCCGACAATTTCGAGCCGTGGCCGCAATGGTCAGGGACGACCAGTGGGACTTGCCGACGCCATGCCCCGACTGGAACGTCACCGAAGTACTCGGCCATGTGATCGCCGGCAGCCAGATGTCTGCCGCGATCGCCGCTGGTGCCGGCCGGGCCGAGGCAATTGATCTGCTGTCGACGCAATTCATCAGCGGCGACCCGCTTGCTGCACTCGATGTCGCTCTGGCGCTGCAAGAGGCCGCTCTCGTGGATTCTGCAGTCGACGACCGGGTCTGCCAACATCCCGCTGGCGACATGCCCGGCGCTCAGCTCCGCAGCTTCCGCATGAGCGACCTGTTGGTCCACCAATGGGACCTTGCCCGAGCAATAGGTGTAAACGACACGCTCAATTCGGACGTCGTACAGATCGTCTGGGATGACATCTCGCCGATGGCTCCGGTGATCGCTCAACTCGGCGTGTTCGGCAACGGTCCGAGCGGAACGGTCCCGGACCACGCTCCGTTGCACGAACGCCTCCTCGACCTCATGGGGCGCCGTCCGTAAAGAGTTGCGTTTGGGGTCAGGCCCCTTTCGCAACTGTTGCGAAAAGGGGCCTGACCTCAACGTGATGATTTAGACCGTGCGGCCGAGGAACGCTGCGAGCTGATCGGCGTTGCAGGCCCCGTCGGGGCACTCCTGCTCGACGCCGAACGGTGCAGCACCATCTTCACCGCGGAACCCTGGCTGGATCATTTGGCGGCCGGATTCGAGCAGCTGCGCGGCGAGCTCGGGGGCGAGGTCAGTGGACTGACCGGTTGCCTTGGCGAGGTCCCAGCCGTGCGTGAACGTGTCGGTCATAGCGAGGCCCAGCACGGCGCGACCCGGCATTTCACCGAAGGGCATCTTGACCATGCCATCGAGTGCGCCGTCGGCCTCGAAGCAATCGACTGCTGCCTGTGTGGCTGCGTCGTATGCGGCGAGGAAGTCGCCAGCGGAGTAATCGACTTCTTCGCTGCTCGGCCGCTGACCGGTCATGCCGGCAACGAAGAACCCCTGTCCGGCGATGATGTGGTTGATGATGCCAGCGACGTCCCACGACGCGCAGGGTGAGGTGTTCTGCATCTGATCGGCGGTGATGTTGGCGAGGACGCTGCGGGTGCTGGCGTTGACCATCTTGAGAGGTTGTGTACTCATGATGCGCAACCTAGTTCGGGCGGAGAGAGTTGCGAAAGGGGCCTGACCCCATACGTAACTATCGGCGGACAAGGTCGTGGTACTTCGCAAGGTTTTCGACGACGTCGTTGAAGCGTCAGCCAAGGTCGGTGCGGAGGAGGTCGTCGTACGTCTCGCGACGGACGACGAGGCGAGCGTTACCGTCTGCTGCAAAGACGACCGGCGGCCGTGTGATCTTGTTGTAGTTCGAACCCATTGAATGCCCATACGCGCCCGTAACCGGCGTGGCCAAGAGGTCACCGACAGCGATGTCGGCAGGGAGCTTCGCCTCGAAGGAGAGAACGTCGCCTGATTCGCAGTGCTTGCCCACAAGCCGAGCGGTGAGGTCGCGCGGAGCCGACGCAGCTCGGGGCAAGAACGACTCGTAGCCAGAGCCGTAGAGCACGGGGCGGGGGTTGTCGCTCATCCCGCCGTCTACCGACACGAAGGTACGGACGCCAGGGATGCGTTTGACCGTGCCGACGGTGTAAACGGTCATCGCAGCCGAGGCGACTATCGCTCGGCCAGGCTCAACGCTGACCTTCGAGCGGACACCGAGTGCGTCGCAGGCGTCGAGCAGCACGTTGCCCCATTGGGCGATGTTTGGTGCTTCTTCACCTTCGACGTAGGCAACACCGAGGCCGCCACCGAGCACCAGTTCAGGCAGGTCAAGCGGCACGGCGAAGTCGGCCATCACCTCTGCTGCCTTGGCGAACGACGACGCCTCGAACACGTTCGAGCCGATGTGGCAATGCACCCCGACCAGATCGACCGAATCGGAACGGCGGGCCCGATCGACCGCTTTGATCGCGTCACCGTTGCGAAGGTTGAAACCAAACTTGGAGTCGTCTTGGCCAGTGGCGATGAACTCGTGCGTGTGCGCCGACACTCCCGGAGTGATCCGCAGAACCACCTTGGGTGCGCCGCCATTGGCATGGCGGAGCCCGTGAGCCCACAGCGCATCGAGGCGGTCCAGTTCGTCGAAGCTGTCAACGATGACGTGGCGCACGCCAGCCGTGATTGCCTCGCGCAATTCGGTGACGGACTTGTTGTTCCCGTGCAGAGTGCACGCGTTCGCGGGAACACCAGCGGCGAGTGCCACCGCGAGTTCACCACCAGAAGCGACGTCGAGGAGCAACCCCTCGTCGTAGGCGAGCTTGGCCATCGCCTTGCAGAGAAACGCCTTTGTTGCATAGACAACCTTTTGGTGTCCGAAGGCCGCGACGGCTTCCTGGCAGCGAGCGCGCAGGTGCGCCTCGTCGTAGAGGAACACCGGTGTGCCGAACTCAGCAGCGATCTCGTCGACGCGGCAACCTCCGACGCTGAGCGATCCGTCGGCCTCGACGCGTGCGTTGTCAGAGAGCAAGTGCAGTGGCAGCGCAGACATCGTCACATCTCCTGCGGAGCAATCATGCCGAGCAGGCCGAGGCTGTGTTCGAGCACCCGGGCCGTCAGGTCGGCGAGCGCGAGACGGCTCGTGCGCATCGGCTCGTCAGACTTCAAAATCGGGCACTCCTGGTAAAACGACGAGAAGTCGGAGGCCAGCTCATACACGTAGGTGCACAGCTTATGCGGACTGTAGGAATCGAGCGTGTTGTCGATCGCTGACGGGTAGCCCATGATCCGCATCGCCAAGGCCTTCTCGGCTGTGTGCCCGAGCACGATCGGCGCTTCTCGCACCGTCGACCGCTCGATGGCCGCACGCCTGAAGATTGAACAGATTCGGGCGTGCGCGTATTGCAGATATGGGCCAGTGTTGCCTTCGAATGCGAGCATCCTGTCCCAGTCGAAGACGTAGTCCTTGATGCGATCGGTCGACAGGTCAGCGTACTTGAGCGCACCAATCCCAACGGCTTGCGCGACGACGCCACGATCTTGCGCTGACATATCCGGATTCTTCTCTGCGATTGAGGCGTCGGCGCGTTCGACGGCTTCGTCCAACAGGTCGACGAGCTTCACCGAGTCGCCGGCGCGACTTCTCATCATCTTGCCGTCCGCTCCGAGCACGCTGCCGAAGTTCACATGCACCGCTTGGGTCGGCTCCGTCAGCCAGCCAGCCATACGACAAACTTCGAACACCATCTGCAAATGGTGCGCCTGAGGTGTTCCAATCACGTAGAGCATGAGGTCAGCCCCAAGCCGCTCAACTCGGTCGACCACGCATGCGAGATCGCTCGTCGCGTACATGAAGGCACCGGTCTGGCTCTTCGTGATCATCGGCAACGGATCGCCATCCCGGTTCTTGAATCCCGGAGCGAACACCACCATTGCCCCGTCGGACTCACTCACCAGGCCTTGCTCTTCGAGCCGTTGGTGAACTCCCGTCATCAGCGATTGATACTGGCTCTCACCTGCCAGGTCGTCGTCCGTCAGCAGCACGCCGAGCTTCGTGTACACGCGGTTGAAATAGGCGTTTGACATCTCGACCAGACGGTGCCAGAGCACCAGCGTGTCCTCGTCACTATTTTGCAACAACACAACGCGCGCACGAGCACGTTCTTGGAATGGTTCAGAGTCCTTGAACTTGGCGTTCGCCTCCTTGTAGAAGCCATCAAGGTCGCCCTGCGACAGTCCTTCGGACGCCACATCTTCGCCGAGATCAAGAAGGTGCTCGATGAGCATGCCGAACGGCCGCCCCCAGTCACCGATGTGATTCTCCCTCGAAACGGTATGCCCGAGGAACTCCATCATTCGCACGAGCGAGTCGCCGATCACGGTGCTGCGCAGGTGGCCGACGTGCATTTCTTTCGCCACGTTGGGCGCGGAGTAGTCGACCACGACGCGCTTCGTACCAGCAGCTCGCGCCACGCCCAACCGATCGTCGGCGACCACTTCGGCGAGCTGCGCTTCAAGGAATGCGGCAGCAAAGGTGACGTTGATGAAACCCGGGCCGGCGACTTCGAGTTCGGATGCGACGTCACCAAGCACGCCCGAATCAACAATCCGCTGGGCGAGCTCACGGGGGTTCGATCCGACCCGCTGAGCCAGCGAAAGGGCGCCATTGATCTGCGCATCGGCACGATCGGACGGGCGCACCGTCGGGTCGGACGGTTCGCCACCGTTGAGTTCGGCGAAGATCGGCGCCAGCAGCGCCGAGAGTGTTGCGAGGGGATCTGACATGCGCCGAACAGTCTGCCCGATGCAGCCACTTCTCACCCCGGTCGATTCGGCACTGACATTCATTCATCGCTCCATGCCGACGATCGGCTCATGTCAGTAAAGACATCGACCGAGTGAGCTGATCAGGCGTTATCGTGTGCCACCTGCCCTCGTAGCTCAGGGGATAGAGCACTGGTTTCCGGAACCAGGTGTCGTAGGTTCGAATCCTACCGAGGGCGCATTTTCGATGACGTGGTTCCAACGATGGAAGCCACGTCATCGTCGTTTTCCGCCCCGACCGCCGCAGTGAGTCGTGAGTGTCACACCGAGGTCTGCTTGGTGTGACAGACCTCGGTGTGACACTGGGTTCGCCGCAGGGTGACGCAACTCAGAGTGATTCGAGGGCTTCAATCGTTGCGCGCTTGGTGTAGGCCAGCAACTCGGTGCGTGACATCGCAGCACCGGCTTCCATCCAGGCTTCGCCGCTGCGGTGCAGCGCAATCTCGCCGATGCAGGCTTGGCGCCGGCTCATCGATGACGTCATCTTCCGGCGGTCATTGTGCAGGTTCCCGAGAATCACCGCGGCCGGTTCGAGGCGGCGCATCTCGGCGAGGTTGATCCCAACCGCTTCGAGTACGACGAACTCGTTACCGATGTTGCGGCTGGCATTCCAATACTCGAGCGCGTCGAGCGCCCCGCGCAGCCCGGACCACCCAGGCGCGTGCACCTGAGCGGTAAGGATGTAGCCGGTCAGATTCGGGATGTCGTCTCGTCGAGCCACCTCGAGGGCATCCCCCATTTTGGCGAGGTACGTGTCGACATCGCCACGTCCATAAGCGCACAACGCACTGTTGAAGTGCACGTCTCCCTGCGCCACGGAGTTGCCCGATTTCTCGGCAATTTGGGCGTATTTCGCGAACCGTGCCGCTGCTTCGTCGTGGTGAACTTGGCGGGCGTACATCTGGAACGCCGTGATCGACGACGACCGTATGACAGCTTCAACCGATCGCGGCGACTCGTCGGAGAAGTCGACCGCAGCCTGATCGGCAGCCTCGGCAGCACGCCCGAGATACAACAGCTCGACCGCCGCGTAGTGACGACACCATCCGCGGTCAGACGGTGTGCCCCGCGCAGCGAGGCCCCGTTGGAGTTCCTCGAGCGCCGCCTCATGATCGCCAGCGAGAAACAGCTGGAAGCCCACATGAAGGTGTGCCGGAGTACCAGGGACCGCGCCGATCGTCGTTCCACGTGAGATCGCCCGCTTCGCCCAGATTGCCGCCTCAGCCTCGAGCGACCAGCGACAATAAAAGTGGACATCACGGAGCAACCGATCAACATCGTCGACGCGCGTGGTGTCGATCGCCCAGTTCACCGCAGCCCGGATGTTTGCCCAATCCTGTCGGAACCTTCGCGCCCCTTCGGCCCAGTCGTTGCTCAGCGCAAAAGCATTCGCTGCAGCGACGACTTCGATCATGTGATCGAGATGTTGGTTCCGGACGGCCGCTCGCTCGTTCCGCCGTGCCAGCTGGCGGTCACCGAAGTGTCGCAGCGTCTCCAGCAGGTCGTAACGCCGACCGGCAGCCTCCGGCGCATTGTTCGGGGCGGTGTCGCCTCTGCTGGCACCAGCGCTACTGCCCTCGTCGCTGCAAGCGCGCGCCACTGCCGAGACGACGTTGACCATCGACTTGTCGACGAGGGCCCCCAGCACGACACGCACATCGACGCCGCGATCTCGGGGGTCCAGCATCGCCATCGCGGCCTGCTCGTCGAATCCACCCTGAAAAACTGACAACCGATCAAACAATCGACGCTCGACCGGTTGCAGCAACTCATAGGACCAACTGACGGTCGCATACAGCGAATTGTTTCGACCGGAAACCGACGGATCACGAAGCATGCGGAATCGCTCGTCCAGCCGACTGGCAATGTCTTCAGCAGTCATGGTCCCGAGGCGAGCAGCGGCGAGTTCGAGTGCCAACGGCAAACCGTCGAGCGCATTGCAGATCGTCGAGATAGCGGACGCGTGGGCCAACGGGTCGAAGGAACCATCCGCCTCGACAGCGCGTCGGGCAAAGAGCTCGTAGGCACCCGTTCCGGCGTTGAGCGTTTCGATTGCGATAACCCGCTCTGCTTCCATTCGCAAAGGCTCACGACTCGTGGCCAGCACCGCAAGGTCGGTGCAGTCACTCAGAAGGCGATGCAGAAGACCTGTCATCGCACCGGCGATCTGCTCGCAGTTGTCGATCACCAGCAGCCCCCGCAACCCGCGTAAGCCGGTGACGACCGACTCGTACGGCGTTGCGTCATCGTTCTGGAACATCCCGATGGCGTCGGTAATCGCGACCGGAATTGACGCCTCGTCTGCCACAGCGGCCATCTCGACAAACCAGCAGCCGTCAGAGAACCGATCCGGGTCGTTCACAATCGCGCGGGCCACCTCGATCGACACGCTGGTCTTGCCAACGCCACCCATGCCGGTGAGCGTGACGACACGCCCTGGATCGAGTTGTTCGACGATCTGACTGACGATTTCCTGCCGCCCGACGAGCGATCCACCCGAAACTGGCAACTCCCCACTGGTGAGTTCGCCAGACCGCATGGCGTCAATGGACGTGCGCTGTCCACTTCCGATCTCGCTCATCGACCGACATTACCGGCCGCGCTGCCTCCCCGATGGGATCACCCACATCTGGATCCGCAATCCGCAATCCGCAATCCGCAATCCGCAATCCGCAATCCGCAATCCGCAATCAGGGTTCTTCGCCCTCTTGCGATGGCGACAGCTCAGGGGTCGCACCCATCTCGATCTGAACGAGTAACGCATCGAGCAAGCTGCTCGCACCGAAGCGGAACGTGGCAGGCACTGCCCAGTCGTCACCCAACACCTCGGCCGCGAGGTCGAGGTAGGCCATGGCGTCGTCGTATGTCTTGACCCCGCCCGACGGCTTGATCCCGACGGTACGGTCAGAATCGGCAATGACTTCGAGCATCACGCGGGCCGCATCGAGGGTGGCTCCACCTTGCGCCTTG
>NZ_JBDNIJ010000300.1:0-3828 GCF_041688325.1 Ilumatobacter sp. | reverse complement strand
GTGCACGATCGCTTCGCAGCCGGGGAGTCGACCCGATCGATCGCTCGTGACTACGCGGTCTCAGAGGCACAGATCAACGAGGCATTGCATGCCATCTGGCCGAGTCAAGCGGCAGCTTGAGCCCGCCCCGTTCGAGTTTTTCCTCGACCGCGGGCTCGGCCGCTACAACGTCGCGAAGATGCTGCGCTCTCACGGTCACGTTGTGCACGTGATGGCGGATGTCTATCCCGACGGTGCAGATCAGACGATGGATGACCCCGACTGGATGCTTGACGTCGACAATCGAGGCTGGGTCGCCCTGACCAAAGATGCCTCCATCGTTCGAGCCCACCGGAACGATCTCGAATCGTCGAGCCTGCGGATGTTCTCCCTTGACAGTTCCAAGCTGACAGGCGAGCAGATGGCGGCACGATTCGAACTCCATCTCAATCGAATCATTCAGCGCTGCTCCAAACCGGGTCCGTTTTTCGACGTGCTCCACGCACGCTCGATCGAACGCCGATATCCGTGAGCGATTTCGACCGGCTGCATCCCTCCATCCGCCACCACATCGTCAACACGCTCGGCTGGCCCCGCCTCCGGCCACTGCAAGAGCATTCGATCGCTCCGGTACTCGACGGTGAGCATGGGATCTTTCTGGCGCCGACCGCCGGCGGTAAGACCGAAGCTGCGATGTTCCCGGTGTTAACGGCGATCGCTCACCACGGCTGGCAACCGGTAAGCGTGATATACCTGGCCCCGCTTCGGGCCCTGTTGAACAATCTCCTGCCACGGCTCGAGCTGTACTGCAGTTTCGTCGGCCTCCGTGTCGGACTGTGGCACGGCGACACATCGCCCAGTGAGCGGGCGCGGATGATGGCCGAGCCGCCCGACATCCTTTTGACCACGCCCGAGTCACTTGAAGCCATGCTGATCTCACGGCGAGTCGATCAGGATTGGCTGTTCCCAAATCTGCACACGGTCATCATCGACGAGGTACATGCCTTTGCCGGCGCCGACCGCGGCTGGCACCTCAAGGCCGTCCTCGAACGGCTCACACACGTCGCCGGTCGCGACTTGCAGCGCATCGGCCTGTCGGCCACGGTTGGAAACCCCGAGGAGCTGCTCGAATGGCTCACCGGATCGAGCACCGCGCCACGCCGAATCGTCAATCCACCGGCTGAGGTCCTTGCCGAACCCGAAGTGACCCTCGACTACGTCGGCACACTCGACAATGCCGCCACAGTGATCAGTCGATTGCACAAGGGTGAGAAACGACTGGTCTTCGTCGACTCCCGCAAGCGGGTGGAAGAACTCGCGCTCGCACTTCGTGCGCTGGACGTCACGACATATGTGTCCCACGGGTCGCTGGGGCGAGACGAGCGGCACCGTTCTGAGCAGGCATTCGCCGAGGCCACGAATTGCGTGATCGTGGCGACCAGCACGCTCGAACTGGGTATCGACGTCGGCGACCTCGATCGCGTGATCCAAATCGACAGCCCCCCGACCGTCGCCGGGTTCCTCCAACGAATCGGGCGGACCGGGCGCCGTGCAGGATCGAGCCGCAACGCTCTGTTCCTGACGACGTCGCACGAGTCGTTCCTCACCGCAGCCGGCCTCCTTCGGCTGTGGGCCTCCGGCTACGTCGAACCGGCTACGCCACCCGAATTCCCGGCCCACCTTCTTGTGCAGCAGCTCCTCGCGCTCACTCTGCAAGAGTCAGCGCTTGGGCTCGGCTCGGTTACGTGGACCGAATGGCTCGGCGACCCGCCGGCACTGGGCCAAGAAGCCATGGAACAGGCTGGGCCACTTCTACAGCACCTGCAGAACATCGGCTGGATCCACAGCGATGAGGGTGTACTCAGCCCCGGCCCAGAAGCCGAACGCTCCATCGGCAAACGTCACTTCCTCGAGCTGACGTCGGTGTTTGTTGCCGACCCACTCGTGTCAGTGCGACATGGCCGAGTCGAACTGGGGCAAGTCCCCGACATCGCCATCACTGCTGCGTTCTCGGTCAAAGGTCGGCCGCCGGCGTTACTCCTCGGTGGGCGGTCATGGAAGATCAACGACATCGACTGGAAACGCCGTATTGTGCGCGTCGAACCGACCGACCTGCAATCAAGCGTGCGCTTCTCAGGAGGTGCACAGCCGCTCAGCTACGAGCTGTGTCAGTCGATTGCTGCAGTGCTCGAAGGGGCTTCGCTCGAACCGGTGACGCTGACGGCACGAGCCGTGGAGGCGCTTGCCGACGCTCAAGGCGAGATACGCGGTGCACACCCCGGCCGCACGGTGATCGTCTCCGGTGAGAAGTCACCGCGCTGGTACACCTTCGCTGGGCTGAAGGCGAACCTCGAACTCGCCGCCCGGCTGACGGGCCTCCGCTCACAGGCCGGGCAGAAGGACAACCTCTACATCACCCTCGACGAGGGAGTCACGAAAGAGCAGCTTCGAGCGGCAATCAGCCAGGAGACCCTGCCCGAAGAACTCGAAGCGCTCGCCGCAACCGCCAGCGGCGCATTGAAACTGGAGCAGGTCCTGCCCGAAGCGCTGATCACCGAGATCATGGTTCGTCGGCTGCGGGACGCGGCCTCTGTGACTAAGGTTGCTGCTGCCCCTATCGACACGGCCGAAGTTGCTGTGGACTGAATAAGTCCACGCTGCGGAGCACCTGTATCGACAGTATCCCAGACGGGACTATGGTCACGTTTGGCGGCGGCCCTATGGCTTTTGCCCAAGTCGTGCTCTCAGCGAGCAGGCGAATCACTGGGCGTTGGACTAATTTTCCAGTCTCGCCACATGTGGCGATACGAGGAGGCACAAATGAAACGAGAATTAGCCGCTGCTGAGAACGCAAAGCTGAAGCTGCAGATCGAGACGTGGCAGAAAGAACTCGTCAATCTCACCCGCCGCAACCGCCTCCTCTACTTCAAGCACACGAAGTCGGCAACGCTTGAGATCACAGCCCCACACGCTGACACCGTATGGAAGACACTTCTCAACGGTGGTTGGCACTTCTACTCGCCACCCGAACCGAAGTCCGGCAGCGACGATACGGAGCTCGCCGATGTCCGCCCGGCCCGTGGTCCGAAGCCCGACGAGTTGGTCACAGACAAGTTGGTCCCGAATGATCTGACGAGATCGCTCCGGAATCTCGAACGAAAGGCCGGCCAGGCCTACATCGATACCGGGCTCAAAATTCTGTATCTCTGTTTCGAGATGCTGCGGTGGGTCGACCCGAAGGACGGCAAGCCGGTTGACAGCCCGATTCTTCTCTACCCAGTTGACATCGTTCGCGACGCTACTCAATCCTCTTTTCGCCTCGTCGCTTCCGAAGGCGACCCAATCATCAACCCCTCGCTCATCATAAAACTCGAGTCGGACTTCGGCCTCGACCTGGGATTGAACGGTGACAGCGAGGATCTCGATCCCACCACGGTCCGAGCCGCACTGCATTCCGCCATCGCAGACCAGCCCGAATGGTCCGTCGAAGACCGTGTGGTACTCGGCACGTTCACCTTCCACCGTGAGGCGATGTACCAGGATCTCGTTGGCAATGCCGACAAGGCTGCTGCGGAGCCGCTGATCCAGGCCTTGGCGATCGGACCCTCAATCGCGGAGGCCTACGACTTCGAGTTTGATCCGTTGACGGACGACGAGATGGACGCCAAAGCCCCTCCAGAACTCCACGTCAGCATCGGCGACGCTGACTCGACCCAACGGGCCTGCATCGTGGCTGCACGCGACGGCAAGACGTTTGTCATGGACGGCCCACCCGGCACCGGCAAGAGTCAGACGATCACCAACATGATCGCTGAACTGCTCCACGCAG
Source organism: Ilumatobacter sp. (assembly GCF_041688325.1). Lineage (GTDB taxonomy): Bacteria > Actinomycetota > Acidimicrobiia > Acidimicrobiales > Ilumatobacteraceae > Ilumatobacter_A. The sequence continues at coordinate 20 of NZ_JBDNIJ010000300.1, read as the reverse complement.
GAAAGAGTGTCCTGTTCGTC
>NZ_JBDNIJ010000299.1:0-13280 GCF_041688325.1 Ilumatobacter sp. | reverse complement strand
GTAGAAGAACGCCGTGGCATCAAGCTGGTCCGTGTCGAAATCCATCAACGTCACGACCTGGGGGTCGAAAACCGGGTATTGGGTGCGAACCTCCCAACCACCAAAGTGCTGCCGCAGTGGATGACGGATGCGGGTGGCGTTGTCCGAAGGACACAACTGCGTGCTTTGGACCACGAGTGGCGCATGAAGTTCGCCTTCGAGGAGCTCGACGACTCCGACGTTGTGATCGTCACGAAGACCGATGATGTCTTGGGCGACGAATCGGATATTGGGCCGACTGGCCGCCTCACCGAGTATGGCTGAGTCGTAGTCCCGCTGTCGGACTCGGTGGTAGAGCCGCTGGCCCGACTGCGATGTGACCCTACCCGTTTGAAATCGGCCCGTTTGAAATCGGCCCTTTTGGAGTCGGCCGATGGTCTCCCAGCCTGGGAACCGGACCCTCAGGTGGTCCCAGCTGCGGTCGGCGAGGTGGGCGAACGGGGCGTCCTGCGTTCCCCAGAATGCCCAGGTCCGATCGTCACTGACCTCAAAGTCACGATCGATCACGATCACATTCCGGTGTTCGTTTGGCCGTTGCATGACCTGCCACAGCGCGCTCAGCCCAGCGCAGCCAGCTCCGGCGATGATCAGATCAGCATCGAACGTGGCCACAGTCTCACTGCCTAGAAGTCGGCGCGGATGATGTCTCGCGTCGGCAGATCGCCTTCAGGATCTCCTGCATCGCCAGCCGATTTCAGAGCGAGTCCTGGACTCGTCTTGATCTGTTGCTTGGTCAGCTGCAGCCCGCCAGCAATCACCGTCCCGTAAACGGTGAGAAAGAAGACGAGGACACCGATGCCGAAGATGACGACGGTCACGAGCTGACCTTCTCGTGCTCAGTAACGGGGACCGAATCTCTGGCCGACGCAATAATGAGCGTGCCCAGAGAATGGATCGACGGGACCCAGAGACCGACGAAGATGCCGGCGCTTTCTTCGCCGAGGACGAAGTACAGGTACACCGAGAACAGGAACGACATGAAGCCGGCCACCAGAAACGGGAGTTTGAGCCGAAAGTCCGGCGGGAGGTTGCTGAACTGGAATTTCACGAGTTGATCTTTTCTCACTAGTAGGTTTATCACACTTTAGCATGAATAAAAGTGAACGCAAGAACCGATCTCGGCGACGGTGACCGCTGTCGTTGTGGAGGGCGCACAAACGCCGAGCTCGGGAAGGCCTATAGATCTGCGGTGGCCTAGGATCGTGGTATGAAGATCGTCGGCCGAATCGCCCAGACAGTTGCAGCACTCTGGATCCTGAACGTCTGGTTCAACAGATTCAATAAAGACACGGGCTACCGCGGCGGCGGGGCGACCAACATGCAAGAAGAGTTCGAGGAATACGGTTTCTCGAAAAACCAGATGTACGCCGTCGGAGCGGCCAAGGTCAGCCTGGCGACCCTCATGCTGGCCGGGCACGCCGTTCCCAAGCTAGTCCGCCCGGCCTCCACTGGCCTCGCAATGTTCATGGTCGGAGCAATCGGCATGCACATCAAGGTCAAGGATCCCATTAAGCGTTCGATGCCAGCGATCACCGTCCTGACCCTGTCGACCGTGTCTGCGCTCCTTGCTGACGGACGCGACTAACCACAACACTCGCCGTTATTCAGGTCGCCGTCACTCAGGTCGCGGCCACTCAGGTCAGTGCGTGACGAACAGGTAGACCAGCGTCGCGTTCAAAATGGCGAGGGTGCCCGCAGGCACCATCAGTCGCGGTGCGTCGCGAATTTTGTAACGAGCAGCAAGCCCGAGCAACATCATCAGTGTGAGCCCACCGGCCGCAGCGGCTCCCAATGGAGCCACGAAGATCCCGAGAGCGACTCCGGCAGCGCCCACCAGTTGCATCGAACCGACGAAAACCCGAATTTTGGGCATGCCGTAGCGCTCGAACTCGCCACGCGGCGGATTGGCGAAGAGCGTCTCGCCCCCGTAGTACAAGAACGCCAGTGCCGAGGTGGCGGCGAGGGTCACCAGGAGCATGCGAGAGCTGACTGTATGACCGTCGGTGACATGTCGTTGCTGAAGTTGTGCACTCGGTCGCAGTCAGTCTGGGGTTTCGGGCCGGCCGATACGTGCCGCGCGCACGATTGCAGCGGCACCCTCTGGAAGGGGCTGCCGAAACAGGCCGGGTGGCACGGGCGCTCCGGCCCTGACGAGCGCCAGATGCCAGGACGGCGACGATCCGAGTGTCCAGCGAAGGCTGCGAACGACAGAACCGCCCAAGCGGGATCGTGCCCGCGACGGGTGCAGGTCGAGAATGTCGGTAATCCGTTGAGGAATGGTCGACACTGCTGCATCCGAGAGTGGTCTGTAGCCCAGCTTGACGCCCAGCGGGAGCGGTGGATTCCTCAGGAATGCAGTGGCGTTGGCCTGGTCGTCTGAAGCGCACAGTGCCGGATGGTCAGCAACCCACTCCGAGAGTTCGTTCGCTGTGAGTGGAAGGGGCGATGCTCCGAGGAGGGCCCCGATCGTGGCCTGCTCGGTGACGAACTGATCGGCTTCGAGGACTGAAAGTCGCTCGGGGCCGAAGGTTTGGTAGGCCACCAAAAACGATTCGGTCAAAACGTTGTGCACCCAAGCGGCCAATTCGGGGTGGGCGGCGCTATACGGCTCGCCCCGTGCAGATTCGCCGCGGACAGGACGATGTGCTGAACGCACCTCAGCCACGGCGGCTTCCACCTCGGGGCGGGAGCCGTAGGTGGTCTCGGTGACGTAGAACGATGTTCGGTTGAGCCGTCCGAATGGGTCGGTCCGGTAACGAGAATGCTGCTCGACACCGGCAACGACCTCCGGATGGGCGGCCTGAACGAGCAGCGCTCGGATCCCACCGACAAACGCGGCCGTGTCACCGATGACGCGCCACGAAATGGAGTCGGGGCCGAGCAAGCCCTGGTCGCCCTGGTAGTCCAGGGTGTTGGCAAGCGGCGTTGGGCCGTGCGAAAACAGCGATGTCGTGGCGGAGACGACTTGGTCACGGATGTAATTGATCATGGTGTCAGAAGAACGTTGCGCAGAAGCAAGATAGTGATGGCCCCGGTGACGTGCTTGATCGTTGTCGAGTCTTTCTTCATTGAGACTTGGGCGAGTTCCGGTCGACATGACCGCTTGCGGCCAAAAAGGCGCACTGCCTATTGGGCGCGGCTGTTTCGATCGCTCACCGTGAGGCCGAGCCGTGCTGCAGCGGCGATTGCCGCCGACCGGTTCTGGACACCGAGCTTAATGTAAGTGTTCTGAAGGTGGCGGCGCACGGTCCGCTCGCTGTAGTTCAGATCTCGCGCAAGGTCGACGATGGTCCGCCCGGAGGCAACAGCGCGAAGCAGTGTCATCTCTGCTTCGTTGAGATCAGAGCGGGGCTGTTCGCGTTTCGCGAGCACAGCAAGGTTTTGGGCTGCTTGGCGTGGCAGCAGCACCTCGCCATGTACGGCGGCTGTGACGACGTCCGCCGTGATCGCGCTGGGCATGTCGACATAGACCACCCCAGATGCGCCGCTGCTCAGTGCGCGGATGTAGCCATCGAGGTCGAGCGTCGGAACGACAGCAACCACCACACAATGAGGGTCGGCAGAGAGTTCTTCGAGTAGCTCCCAACGCCCCGTGTCGTCGCAGTGCAGGACTGCGACCCACACTGCACCGAGCTCAGGTGGGCCCTGTTCGAAACCGCAGTGCGCGAGTTGCGCGAGCACCGCCTCGTTGTAGGCGATGAGCCCGCCAAAGATCTCCACTGCCGTCACAGGGCGACGCTACCCGCAACGCCGGACTTGTTCTGACGAGATGCCCGCTTCCAGACAACTGGTTGACCAGACCCCGACAACCACGTCCCGCCGCAATTGAATCACGGGGAAGACTCCGAGACTTGACGAGTGGAAGTGCGGGCATGGAGACAAAATTGGCGGCAAGTCGTTCAGCGCGTCGGCGTGAGTCGGCATTCCGCTCTGAGCACCGTTCAGGGCATCACGACCAAGGCTCCTCCATCGGTCGCTGTCCAGTTGATGTCGCTGATCATCGGCTCAAGCCTGATCGGGATCGCCGTGGCGCTCTTGGTCGAGGCACGCCTCGGGTTGGCCCCCTACGACGTGTTGGCCTCCGGCTTCAGCCAGCGCGGCCATCTGTCGCTTGGTCAAGCCAGCTGGGTGATCGCTGGCGGTCTGACACTGGCAGCAATCCTGCTCGGGCGCCGGCCCAGCAGATGGGGAATCGCCTACATGTTTCTTAATGGCTTGGCGATCGATGCAGCGAGCGGAATCCTGCAGGAACCTGCGTCGATGGCGCTTCGAATCGCATTCGTTCCGGCCGGGATTCTGATCATGGTTGCTGGCATCAACGTCGTGCTCCACTCAGGCACCACAGGCGGTCTGTTTGAGCTACTCGCCGCTGCGGGCGAGGACAGCGGTGTGAGCGCCGTAAAGGTTCGCTACGGCCTTGGCGCCGGCGTCCTAGTGTCGGGGGTTGCCCTCGGAGGTTCGTTCGGGCCGGCAACAGTTGTCGACGGAGCTGTGATGGGCCTCACGATCATGACCGGGAATCAGGCTCTCGCCGATCATCGCCGGGGCCGCGCCGTGCGATCCAAGGACGAAGTGCGCATCGCACGAGAAGTACGTCGGAGCGGATTGCGCATCATCGACTCCCCGCAGACCTCCACCGTCGAATGCGACCGCCCGAAGGCTCCCGCCATGCGGAGGCCGATCATGCAGGTCGCCAGCTCGACACGCACGACCACCCAGCTGCGAGCACTTGCTGCGACTCCACGAGCAACTGCCTCCCGTCCACCCAAAACGCCAAGATCTTGACAATGGCTACCGCCACGACGACCCGACCGCCTTCCACCGTGTCGACGACCAATATTCAGCCTCTTGACGATCATTTGCTGGTCCGCCCAAACGATCCCGAAAGATCTACGGCCTCCGGTCTGGTCATCCCCGACACCGTCATGGAAAAGCCTGATCAGGGCACTGTTCTGGCCGTCGGGCCCGGACGCCGTTCTGAATACACTGGCGAGCGCCTGACACTCGACATTGCGGTCGGTAGCACGGTGGTGTTCGCGAAGTTTCGCGGCACTAAAATCCGAATCGACGGTGAAGACCTGCTGATCCTGACAGAGCAACAACTCCTTGCAACGATCACTGAGAACGGACAGAAGTAGACCATGGCCAAACAACTTGCGTTCAACGAAATTGCCCGACGTGGACTGGCCAGAGGAGTCAACTCCGTGGCCGACACTGTCAAGGTCACGCTCGGTCCCAAGGGCCGAAACGTCGTGTTGGCCAAGCGGTGGGGCGCACCGACGATCACCAACGACGGTGTCACCATCGCCAAAGAAATCGACCTTGTCGACGCGTACGCCAATATGGGCGCCCAGTTGATTAAGCAGGTTGCGATGGGCACCAACAACGTCGCAGGCGATGGAACCACCACAGCAACGGTGTTGGCCCAGGCATTGATCACCGAAGGACTCCGCAACGTCGCTGCTGGGGCGAACCCAATGGCGCTCAAGCGCGGCATCGAGGCCGCAGTGACCGCCGCGGTTGCAGCGATCGGCGACTTGGCTGTTCAAGTCGACAACCAGTCCGATATTGAAAACGTCGCAGCTATCTCCTCTGCCGATCGCCACGTCGGGCAACTCCTCGCCGAGGCGTTTGAGCGGGTTGGAAACGATGGTGTGATCACGGTGGAGGACTCCAATACCTTCGGGCTTGATCTCTCCTTCACCGACGGCATGCAATTCGACAAGGGCTACTTGTCGCCCTACTTCGTGACCGATCCAGAACGTATGGAGACTGTCCTTGAGGACCCATACATCCTGCTCTACAACGGCAGGATCGATGCCCTTCGTGATCTCCTCCCCGCACTCGAGATGGTGGCGAAAGAGAACAAGCCGCTCCTGATCATCGCGGAAGACATTCAAGGCGATGCCTTGGCCACCCTGGTCGTCAACAGGATTCGCGGCACCTTCACCTCGGTCGGTGTCAGAGCACCAGGGTTCGGCGACCGCCGAACCGCCATGCTCGCTGACCTTGCGATCGTCACCGGAGCTGAAGTCATCAGCAGTGAAGTTGGCCTCAAGCTCGACTCCGTCACGCTCGATCTTCTTGGTACCGCCCGCAAGGTGATTGTCACGAAAGACAGCACCACGATTGTGGAAGGTGCGGGCGACCCCGTCGCGGTTGCGTCACGAGTCGCGCAGCTCAGGACCGAAATCGACATCACCGACTCCGACTTCGACCGTGAAAAGCTTCAGGAACGGCTTGCGAAGCTCGCTGGCGGGATTGCGGTCCTCAACGTTGGCGCAGCCACTGAGGTCGAACTCACTGAACTCAAAATGCGCATCGAAGATGCAATCTCAGCAACGCGTGCTGCGATCGAGGAAGGCGTTGTGCCCGGCGGCGGTACAGCGCTACTGAGGCTCCGCGATGCAGTCGACCGTGCCGCTGCGGCAATGGATGACCCCGACGAGATTACTGGCGCACAGATCGTCTCGAAGGCGCTGGCAGCCCCTGCTCGTCAAATCGCCATGAACGCCGGCTATGACCCCGCAGTCGTTGTTGCACAGGCCGAGCGAGAGCTCGGCGCAGTTGGTTTCAACGCTGCCACGGGCGACTTCGAAGACCTCACCGAGGCCGGGATCATTGACCCGGCAATGGTCACCCGTGCCGCGCTGCAGAACGCTGCGTCGGTTGCGGCTCTGATCCTCACGACCGAGTGCATCATCTCCGACAAAGAACCGGCAAACGGCTGAGAAGCTGTAGCTGTTTGCGTCAACGTCGTCATCGATCACCAGTAGCTTGCCGGAGCGTACAAAAGTGAATACTCGTCAGTCAGGCCGGTTCGCCTTGGCGTTCGGGACACTCGGGATTGTGTTCGGCGACATCGGCACCAGTCCGATCTACGCATTTCGTGAATCGTTCGAGGTGTCACAGATCGAAGTGACTCAGGCGACCGCCTACGGCGTTGCATCGGTCGTGTTCTGGTCGCTTTTAATTGTTATTTCTGCCAAGTACCTGTTCTTGGTGATGCGCGCCGACAACCACGGCGAGGGTGGCATCTTGGCCCTCACGGCGTTGGTGATGCCGTCGCGAGACACGCCGCCCTCACGGCAAGCAGCTGCGATTGTTACCCTCGGGGTCTTCGGAACAGCGCTGCTGTACGGCGACGGTCTGATCACGCCGGCCATCTCGGTGCTCTCGGCAGTCGAAGGTTTTGAGGTGGCCACAACAGCCTTCTCGAGCTTCGTGATCCCGGTGTCCATTCTGATCCTGGTCGCGCTGTTCGCTGTGCAACATCGCGGGACCGCCGGCATTGCCCGAGTGTTTAGCCCGGTGATGGTTGTCTGGTTCGGTGTCCTTGCGACCCTCGGTGCCCGCCAGATCGCGAAGCATCCCGACGTGCTTAAAGCAGTGTCGCCGACGTACGCGATCGATTTGTTTGTCAGTCATCCGTTGCGAGCATTCTTGGCGCTTGGGTCGATCTTCCTCGTCGTCACCGGCGGCGAGGCGCTCTATGCGGACATGGGCCATTTCGGTCGAATCCCGATCACGCTGTCGTGGTACGGGATGGTGCTTCCGAGCCTTCTGCTCATCTACTTCGGTCAGGCTGCGCTCCTCGGAAACGGGAACGGCGAGATCGGCAACCCGTTCTACGACATGGCGCCGAGATGGGGCGTTGCGCCGCTCGCCGTGCTCGCGACGTGTGCGACCGTGATCGCGTCGCAGGCGCTGATCTCTGGAGCCTTCTCGCTGACGGCTCAGGCTGTTCAGCTCGATTACTTTCCTCGTCTGGCAATCCGGCATACGTCTCCGCACCACGTCGGCCAGGTCTACGTGCCGTTGGTGAACTGGCTGCTGATGATCGGCTGTGTGGCGCTCATTCTGATTTTCAAGACGTCGAGTGCATTGGCTGCGGCGTATGGCATTGCGGTCACGACGACCATGCTGATTACGACGTTGATCTTCTTCCGCCTTGTGCGGGATCGGTGGGGTTGGTCGCGCGGCAAGGCCCTCGTCGTGCTGGTCCCATTCATGGTGGTCGATGTTGCATTTCTCTCGGCGAACGTCCCGAAGATTCCAGCGGGCGGCTGGCTTCCGTTGCTTGTCGCTGTCGTGCTTGTCGTGCAGATGACAACGTGGCGTCGCGGACGCGAGCTGGTCAAGAATCGCTTGCAGGAGTCGAACCGGACGCTCGCAGATGTGATCGCTGATGCTGAGCGCGAAGGCGTCAGTCGGGTGCCGGGCACTGCGGTCTATCTGTTCCGCGATCACGGGAACGTGCCGCCAGCGCTCGCGGCAACCGTGCGGCACCACCGGGTGTTGCACGAGCAGGTCGTACTCGTGTCGGTCGAGGTGGCCGATGAGCCCTACGTCGGCGCCCGCAAACGTGCGCATCGGATCAACCTCGCCGGCGGTGTCGTTCACGTGAAGATCACGTTCGGGTTCATGGACGAGCCGGATGTCCCGGCGGTGCTCGGCGCGCTCGAGTTCCCGCATTGCGAATTCGACATCAACGAAGTGACCTACTTCCTCGGTCGCGAGTCCGTAACGGCTGGCAACTTGCCGGGGATGCACCCGCTTCGTGACGAACTCTTTGTGCTGCTCCATCGCGGTGCGGCGAGCGCGGCGCGATTTTACCACCTGCCGCCAAGTCAGGTCATCGAGGTCGGTGCGCAGATCGAGTTGTAGAGCTCGCTCTCCCTGCCGAGGCGGCAGCGTTTCCGGGCAGCCGTCGCTCGCCAGCTCACCGATCGTGATGTCGTTTCGGTCAGACTCATCGATCCTCGACGCTGCCGCAGCAAGGATCTTCTCGAGCGACAGGTCACGGCTTGTCATGCATGGACCGCAACCGAAGAGGTCTCACGTGGAATGAAACAGATGCGTCGGTGTGCACCCGTCGGAACTGTTGCGTGCGAGTTCTTGTGTGCAATTTCCTGTGTGCGAATTCCCGCCCGACTTGGCGGATTCACTCGGGAGTACAGTTGGCAGCAAGGTTGTGCGGATGTGACTCCGATACCTTGATCAGTATGAAGATTGGAGAACTCGCGAACACTGCCGGGGTCACCACCAAGACCATTCGGTATTACGAGTCGATCGGCGTGCTCGACGAACCAGCCCGAACGGGATCGGGGTACCGCTCCTACGGACCTGCCGCGATTGAGCGCCTCGACTTTGTTCGGCAAGCCCAGTCGTCGGGTCTTGCGCTCGCCGAGATCCGGTCGATCCTCGAGATCAAAGACCAGGGCGGCCAAACGTGTGAGCACACCACCTCGCTGCTGCGGCGGCATCTCGATGAACTTGATGCCAAGATCGTGGAACTGCAAACCGCCCGGGTCGAACTCCAAGCGATGTACGAGCGTGCCGGTTCGCTCGATCCCGCCGAGTGCACCGACGCGAACCGCTGCCAGATCATCACCGCTGAGTAACCGTCCATCGCGTGTGACGGACGTCGCTTGACCTTGCCCTTGACCTTGCCCTGGACTGGAAGGCATACGTTGGCCTTATGACCGATCAGCTCGCCGCCCGCGAACAGACTCTCGACTTGGACGTCGACGGCATGACCTGCGGCTCGTGTGCAGCTCGGATCCAGAAAACACTCGCCAAGCAACCCGGGGTGTCCAGCGCCGAAGTGAACTTCGCGACCGGCCGAGCTGTCGTCACCACCGTTCCAGGGTCCACCTTCGACCCGGCCCTCCTCGTCGACGCCGTCAAGAAGGCTGGTTACGAACTCATCGACATCGCCGCTCGAAACGACGTCGCGTCGGGCCCAACCGCTGCCGAACGTGCCGATCAGGCTGACGCCGATGAGGCGCAGCATCGGGCGCTGTGGCTCCGACGGGCCGTGATCTCGGCACCGGTTGCCTTGTTCATGGTGTCGACCATGCTGTACCACGACGTCGCGATGGAGAACACGTGGTTGCGATGGTTGCAGTTCGCGCTCGCGATCCCGATCCAGTTCTACGTGGGTTGGCCGATCCTCGTCGGCGCCGCACAACGCGCCCGTCACCTGACGGCGAACATGGACACCTTGATCACGATGGGCACGCTTGCGGCGTTCGCGTTCTCGACGTACCAGTTGTTCACCGGCGGGATGGAGCTGTACTTCGAAGCCGCCGTGGTGATCATGTTCTTCATCACACTGGGCCGGTACCTCGAAGCCCGTGCAAAGGGCCGGGCCGGCAAGGCATTGCGAGCCCTGGTCGAGTTGGGCGCCAAAGAAGCGCGCCTCGTTCGCAATGGCGTCGAGGAGATGGTGCCGGTTGAGTCGGTGCAGGTCGGTGATCTCGTCAAGATCCGGCCCGGCGAGAAGGTGCCCGTCGATGGCGAAGTCGTCGACGGTGCAAGCGCCGTGGACGAGTCGATGCTGACCGGCGAATCGCTCCCCGTCGACAAACAATCAGGCGACAAGGTTGCAGGCGCCACGGTCAACACCTCCGGTGTCCTCACCATCCGGGCGACCGCGATCGGCTCGGAAACGGCACTTGCCCAGATCGTCAAACTCGTTGAAGATGCCCAGACCGGAAAGTCCGCAGCGCAACGTTTGGCTGACCGCATTTCGGCGGTGTTCGTCCCGGTCGTGATGGCGATCTCACTGCTCACGTTCCTCGGCTGGACCGTTATCGGCCGCAGCGTCAGCGACGGCGTGTACGCCGCAGTTGCAGTGCTGATCATCGCGTGCCCGTGTGCACTCGGGTTGGCGACGCCGATGGCGATCATGGTCGGCACCGGCCGCGGGGCGCAGCTCGGCATTCTCATCAAGTCTGTCGAAGTGCTCGAACGGACGCGACGCATCACCACGGTGGTGTTTGACAAGACCGGCACCCTCACCGAAGGCGCCATGTCGGTGACCGGCATCGTCACAATCGATGGGACAAGCGAAGCCGACCTCATCGCCCGGGCGGGCGCCGTCGAAGCTGACAGCGAGCATCCGATCGGCCAGGCCATCGCCGACGCCGGGAGGGAAGCGCACGGTTCGCTCGACGCGGTTACCGAGTTCGAAACCATCATTGGGCACGGCATCCGTGCCGACGTCGACGGCACGACCGTGTGGGTCGGGCGCCGCGAACTCGCCGCTCAGGCCTCGCTCGAACTGCCCGGCTGGCTCGACGACGAAGCGGTCAAGCTCGAAAACCAGGGCCGGACCACCGTGTTCGCCGGCTGGGACGGCGAGGTCCGCGGTGTCATCGCGGTCGCCGACACCCTCAAGGCGTCAGCAATCGACACCGTAAAAAAGCTGCACGAACTCGGCTTGACCGTGGCGATGATCACGGGGGATAACGCTCGCACCGCTCAGTCGATCGCCGATGCGGTTGGCATCGATCGAGTCATCGCCGAGGTGCTCCCGCAGGACAAGCAACTTGAAGTGCAGCGGCTCCAAGATGCTGGCGAGATCGTTGCGATGGTTGGCGACGGTGTCAACGACGCACCCGCACTCGTCCAAGCCGACCTCGGCATTGCCATCGGCACCGGCACCGACGTCGCCATTGAGTCCAGCGACCTCACACTCATGCGCGGCGACGTCGCCGGCGTCGTCACGGCGATCGAACTCTCCCGACGGACGTACCGCACCATCGTGCAAAACCTGTTCTGGGCGTTCGGCTACAACACCATCGCTATTCCGCTGGCGGTGTCCGGCCTCCTGAGCCCGCTCATTGCGGGTGCGGCGATGGCGTTCTCGTCGATCAGCGTCGTCCTCAACAGCATCCGGCTTCGCCGGTTTGCACCTTCCGACGCTCATCAATTTCAGCCAGCCGACGGGGGTTCGCACCTCCGTCCGAGCGTGACCAGCGCCCTTGGCCAACACCAATCCAGGAGATCCCCATGACCGATTCTGCAACCACCACGTACTCCGTGCCCGAGATTTCTTGCGGTCACTGCAAATCCACGATCGAAGCTGCCCTCCAAGGTCTCGGTGGCGTCGCTCGCGTGGATGTCGACATCGACGCCAAGACCGTCACCGTTGACGGCGGAGACCGCGACTCGATCGTTACCGCCATCGAAGACGCCGGCTACGACGTCGCCCAGTAAGCCGGCCCCTCTACACGGTCGAGGTCGTCGTGGCGATTGGCTCCGTTGTTGTTGGCGGAGCCGTCGTCGTAGGAGCCGGCACCGTTGTCGTCGTGGTGGTGCTCGTGGTCGGCGGCACCCAGTTCGGGTCCGGGTAGTCGAAGATCATGGACTGAGCGCCGTACGTTTCGGGTTCTTCGACACCGTCAAACACGTAGATCATGTCGTTGATTTCGATGAGGTCGGGCAGGTACTCAGCAATGTGCATCGGGTGACGCACGCAACCGCGCGATGCTGGGTAGTCCGGTACGTTGCCCGCCCCGTGGATAGCGATCCCGTAGTTGAAGTAGACGGGCTGGTACAGCCGGCCGAGCTTGGCGTTGCGCCAACCGTCGACCTTGCGTTCGAAGTGGAACACTCCGCCGGGGGTGAGCGATATCCCGCAGATCCCCTTTTCTTCTGTCGTGCCGTCGTCGAGGTCGATCTCGACGACGTCGCACCACTCGATGTTCTCACCGGACGACACGTGGCTGATGACGCGAGCCTCGCCGTCCTTGAACAGCACCGAAACCTGTTCGGGGAGGTATACCTCCATGTGAGTGCCGCCCGGACTTCGGCGAGGGGCGACGCGCACGTCGCTGTTCATTTGCCTCCAGATGTCAGGCGTGACGACACCGCGCACCTCGGTGCGCGGCGTGCCGAGCACGATCTTTTCGAACGCCCAAACGGCGCCCACGGTTGCGCCACCGAAGATGCCATCGATGGGCCCTGGGTCGAATTGCAGACCAGCGAGTGCTGCTTGCACCGCCTGTACTTCGTTGCCGACCATCCCCTGGCCGAGATCCCGAGTGAGTTCGGGAACCCTTGTCGGCAAGGTTTTTGCCACGACCGGTTGCGCGGGTTGGGCTGGTTCGACTGGTAGCAGCAGCAATTGCAACGGACTCGTTTCGCCGGTCGTGTCGACCGGCGGCAGGCCATCATCGTTCGACGATTGACCAGATGAATACGACGCATAACCCACCGTCGTTGTCGCTGCGAGACCGGCGAATAAAAGATGTCTGCGCGTGAATGTCGGCTTGGAACGGTGTTCGTCGCCGAAGTGCGATCGGGCGCCGGGCCGAGGATGGTCCACGTGTCACATACTACGTTGTGTCGTATCTTGGGCGACTTCAGCTCGTCGAGTTTTCATGAGGCGTATTTCGTGAGTTCGAGAAGGTTCTCGTTGTTGATAATCGCAACCGGCTGACCTCGTCGGC
>NZ_JBDNIJ010000298.1:0-8265 GCF_041688325.1 Ilumatobacter sp. | reverse complement strand
GCAGCGCCGAACCGGTGGGCCATCGCCAGCCCAATGCCACTTGCGCCGCCGGTGATCACTGCTGTCTTGCCGTTCAGATTCTCCATCCGGAAGGGTCTACTCGCCCTGCACTCCTCAGCCACAAAGCTGCTGCCTGACCCGACGACCTCCAGTGCGGAGTTGCAATTCGGGGCATCTCCCCCGTTAGGGATGCAGCGTGGCGATTTGATCGTCGGTCCAGCCAAGTTCGGCCATCACCTCGGCGGTGTGTTCGCCGAGGCCGGGTGCATGCAGTCGCACGGTCTCGTGGTCATCGCCTCGACTGGCGAATCGGATCGGATCGCGGGTGTAACGGTACGCACCTTCGGTCGGATGCTCGTCGTCGTGTAAGAGGTCGATGGCCTTGAAATGGGGATCGTCGGCGATGTGTTCCAGGTCGAGAACTGCTGATGCGGGGATCGATCGGCTGTCGCAGAAATCGAGTAGCGCGGCTGTGGGCAGGTCAGCGACCATGTCGTCGAGCATGCCGTACAGCTCGCCGGAGTTGGAGATGCGCGAACGCTGCTCGGCAAATCGCGGGTCAGTTGCAAGCTCGGGTCGGCCGACGAAGCCGAAGAAGTCACGCCAGTTGGCGTCGGTGTAAGGCAGCAGGACGACCCAGCCGTCGGCGGTTTGGCGGGGGCGCCGATTCGGTGTGGTGATTCGCGGGTAGCTGAACTTGCCAACCGGTGGTTCGAAGGTCGAGCCACCGAGATGCTCGACCAGGTTGAACGACGCCATGACCTCGGCCATCGGCACCTCGATCGAGTCGCCCTCGCCCGTCATCGCCCGCCGGTACAGCGCGGCCGTGATCGCTGGGACAATGTGCAGGCCGCTGACCTTGTCGGCGATGATCGACGGCATCAGCTGTGGGGCACCGCCTGAGTAGGTGAAGAGGTCGACCACACCGGACGCTGCTTGGATCACGTCGTCGTAGGCCGCCTTGTCGGCGTTGGGGCCGTTGCTGCCCCAGCCGTTGGCGACGCAGGTGATGATGTCCGGCTTGATTGCCCGAATCGATGCGTCGTCGATCCCGAGTCGACCCAACGCCGACCGCCGCATGGTCGTCACAAACACGTCAGCAGTGGCCACGAGGTCGCGCAGGGCTGCAGCGCCGCTCTCCGACTTGAGGTCGAGCACGACGCTACGTTTATTGCGATTCAGGTTGAGGCTGAACGCGCTCATCATGGCGCTGCGTGCCGGCTCGTAGTGCCGAATGATGTCGCCCTCGGGGGTTTCGACACGGATCACGTCGGCACCCATATCACCGAGCATGCGCGTGGCAAGCGGGCCCATGACCACGCTGGTGAGGTCGACGATGCGCACCCCATCGAGTGGGCCAGTCGGCCGAGCAGATTCAGATGTCACGGTCACACTGTGCCAGGCACAGTGTGACCGGTCGTGCTCAGCGAGACTGACTGTGTGATAACTCAGACACTTGTCGCACCGGACCCGTCCGTGATCGGTGCAATTCACCAACTCTGTGTCGCCTTGAGCGGCACGTGCTCTACCAAATCAACTGCTCGCGCTCGTTGGGTGACGTCGACTCGGCCGGCGCAGCCTGTGCGCTGACGGCAAAGCAGGTCGGCTACTGAGCAAGATTATGAAAGTCTGACTCGCAATACATGTGCAGGCGGTCTACTGTTGCGACATGGTCACCCTGTCGGAGCCGCCAATGGACGGTCGACGGGCGCGCCGCGAGCGCAGTCGGGTTGCGGTTATCGATGCAGTGTTTGCGCTCTTACGCGAGGGCAAGGTGCCGCCGACTGCTGAAGACGTCGCTGACCGAGCCGGCGTTTCGGTGTCTTCGATTTTCCGGAACTTCGACGGTCTCGACGACATGCAGCGCCAGGCATTCGATGTGTTCCGGAAACGATACGTCCACCTTTTCGATCCGGTGGTCGATGCCGCGGCGCCGCGTGCGGAACGAGTCGCAAAGCACGTGCGTGCCCGGCTCGGCCTGCTGACGGCAGCCGGACCGATGATGCAGATTGCCCGACAGCGCGCGCTCGACTATCAGCCGATGGCCGAAGGGATCGGTCGGGGTCGTTCGCAGCTGTCCGACCAGGTGCGCACACACTTCGCATCTGAGGCGGTACAACTCTCACCTGCCGAAGCGGTGAACCTGCTGGCCGTGATCGATTCGATGACTTCGCCAGAGGCCTACGAGGTCATGCAGGCCGCACACGGCCGTTCGGATCGCCAGATCTCACGATCTTGGACCCGTTCGATCAGTGCAATTCTCGACGGCTGGCCCGGCCTGCAACCCGACACCAACACCGGATTCGACAACGACAACGGAATCGACAAGGAGAACAAGGCATGACACGCGCTTCACGTTTCGAAGGAAAGATCGGAAAAACCGTTGCTGATTCCGAGCCATGGTTCGATGAGCCGCCGCACCCGAGCGATGGCGCCCCGAACGTCGTGGTTGTGCTGCTCGATGACACCGGCTTTGCCCAGTTCGGTTGCTACGGCTCCGACATTGACACCCCCAACGTTGACGCACTCGCCGCGAGCGGTGCACAGTTCACGAACTTTCACGTCACCCCGCTGTGCTCGCCGACGCGCGCCGCGCTGCTGACTGGCCGTTCGCAGCACGCGGTCGGGATGCGTGCGATATCAAACTTCCGTACGGGCTTTCCCAGCCAGCTTGGCCACATCAGCAACCATGCGGCCACCGTCGCGGAGGTGTTGCGCGACGAGGGCTACGCCACCTTCTGCGTTGGCAAGTGGCATCTTGCACCGATGGAGCAGTGCTCGGCAGCTGGCCCATTTGAGCAGTGGCCGCTGGCCCGCGGCTTCGACCGGTACTACGGATTTCTCGAGGGTGAGACCGATCAGTTCCACCCGTCATTGGTGTGCGACAACCACATGATCGACCAGCCGAAATCAGCTGAAGACGGCTATCACGTCAGCGAAGACATGATCGACCAGCTGATGAAGATGGTCAGCGATAGCAAGGGCGTGCGGCCGGATCGACCGTTTTTCGCGTACGTACCGTTCGGCGCGACGCACGCACCGCACCAGGCGCCTCAGGCGTATATGGACAAGTACCGAGGCAAGTACGACGAGGGTTGGGATGTCATCCGCGAGCGCTGGTTTGCACGGCAGCTCGAACTCGGTGTGATTCCTGCCGATACCCAGCTGGCGCCGCGCAACCCGGGTGTCGATGCCTGGGATGACCTGTCGGAGAATCAGCAGCGCCTCAACTGTCGGCTGCAGGAAGCATTCGCCGCGTTCCTCGATCACACCGACGATCAGATTGGCCGCCTTATCGAAGGCCTCCGCGACATGGGTGAACTCGAGAACACGATTGTCATAGTGCTTGCCGACAACGGCGCATCGCAGGAGGGTGGCCCGTTCGGCGTCATGCACGAGATGAAGTTCTTCAACGGCATCTTCGAAACAGCTGACCAGGTGATGGATCAGATCGACGACATCGGTGGCCCGCACAGCCACACCAACTATCCGTGGGGCTGGGCGCAGGCCGGCAACTCACCGTTCAAGTGGTACAAGCAGAACACGCACGAAGGTGGTGTCCACGTGCCGATGATCGTGAGTGGCCCAGGCATCACCGAGCCGGGTGCTCTGCGCAACCAGTTCGTCAACGTGTCCGACATCGTCCCGACGATTTACGAGATGGTCGGCGCCACCGCACCCGAGGTCTACAAGGGGCTCGAACAGTTGCCGGTCACCGGCCGGTCGTTCACGAACGCGCTGGCAAATGCATCGGCACCAACAGCGAACACCGTGCAGTACTTCGAGATGTCGGGCAGCCGAGCACTCGTGGCTGGTGACCAGGAATCGCTCTGGAAGGCGGTGTGCAAGCACGACAAGGGCGCCGACTACGACACCGAAACGTGGGAGCTGTATCAACTCTCGGCCGACTGGTCGGAGTGCAACGACCTCGCAGAGACCCATCCTGACAAGCTCGCTGAACTGATCGATCTGTGGTGGCAGGAAGCCGACACGCACGGGGTGTTGCCGCTCGACGATCGAGGTATCGAGCTGTTTGGCAGCCGATTCCGTGACCACTCGCCGCACCCCGTCGACAAGCGGTACGTCTATCGCCCGCCGATGTCACCGATGCCGGGCCAGGCCTCGGTATCACTCGGTGGCACGTCGTTCGACCTCATGGCGCGAGTGACGCGGACCGGCGGCGAACAGGGCGTGCTGTACGCAACTGGCACCGAGAATTCAGGCGTGTCGATCTTCGTTCAGAACAACAAGCTAGTCGTCGACTACAACGCGTTTAACGACCACTTGATCGTTGAATCTGACATCGATGTGCCGGTCGGATCCAGTGCGCTTGGTGTTCATGTGCGCCGTACCGGTGGCAAGACGGGCACGATTTCGTTGAGCGTCGATGGCGTGCCGACCGAGCCAGCCGAGCTGCCGTTGTTCATGACCATGATGTCGTCGGTCGGTCCGAGCGTCGGGTACGACTACGGATCGGCTGTGTCGCAGCGCTATAGCGGCCCGTTCCCGTTCGAAGGCACGTTGCATGACGTCACGGTCCAGTTGCTGTCACGCACTGCCGTCGAGGCCGAGCGAGCGAATGCCGCAAGTGAAATGAGCCGCCAGTGAGTTGCGCATGGGGTCAGGCCCCTTTCGCAACTCTGTGTCGGTCGACTCTCTCCCCGGTGGCTCGTTCCCTCGCGACTTTGCCTGCGGCTTCCCCGGCGACTCCCCTGCTGAATTGGAGCTCCCGATGAGTTTGACTGTCACGTTGCTGGGCACCGGTTCGCCGATGCCCGCGCCGGATCGCGCTGGCCCGGCCACGCTGATTTCGGCTGGCGAAGGCGCCGACGCAGAGCACTACCTGGTCGACGCTGGCCGCGGCGTGTTGATGCGCCTCGCAGCGTGCGGGCTCGGTGCGCCGAACCTCGCTGCGGTGCTGATTACGCACCTGCACAGCGACCACATCACCGATCTCAACGATGTGATCACGACGCGCTGGGTGATGACGTTCGAGAAGACCCCGCTGACGATTGTTGGCCCGGTTGGCACCAAGGCAGTCGTCGACCACATCCTGGCGTCGCTCGACCCCGACATCGAATACCGCCTCGCCCACCACGAAGACCTCGACCATCGCCCGCCGGTGACTGTGATCGAAGTGACGGAGGGTGTTCTTGACCTGCCTGGTGGTGTGATCATCACATGCGGTCAAACCGACCACAAGCCGGTCGAGCCGAGCATCGGTTTCCGATTTGACTACCGTTCTGATGCAGGAGTCGCCAGTGTCGTGGCGGCCGGTGACACCGTGCCGTGCGCCGGCCTCGATGCGCTGTGCGAGGGCGCCAACGCGCTGGTCCACACTGTGATTCGCAAGGACATCATCGCGAACGTGCCGTTGCAGCGGATGCAGGACACGCTCGACTACCACTCGTCACCCGAAGAGGCGGCGCAGACCGCCGCCAAGGCGGGCCTGGACACGCTGATCTATACACACTACGTCCCACCGATGCCCGTGAGCGGCAGTGCCGAGGATTGGCGAGCACTCGGAGCAGCGCACTTCGGCGGCACCATCGAAGTCGGCGACGACCTGCACACCGTCATCATCAGTCCGTCGCCATCAAATCACGTTGAACGAAAGAAGCCAACATGAAATCACTCCGCACTCCCGATGACCGTTTCGCTGACCTGCCGGGCTACGCGTTCGCGCCGAACTACATCGAGGTTGACGACCAAGATGGAGGCACCCTGCGCGTCCACTATCTCGACGAGGGTCCCGCTGATGGGCCTGTCGTCTTGGCGATGCACGGCGAGCCATCGTGGAGCTACCTGTATCGCAAGATCATCCCGTTGCTGACCGGCGCGGGGCTGCGCGTGATTGCGCCGGACCTCGTTGGTTTCGGCAAGAGCGACAAGCCGAGCGAGAAGAGTGACTACACCTATGCCCGGCACGTGGCCTGGATGCAGGAGGCGATTATCGATCACCTCGACCTACAGAACGTCACGTTCTTCGGTCAGGATTGGGGTGGCCTCGTCGGACTTCGCCTCGTCGCGGCGAACTCTCATCGATTCGCCCGAGTCATCGTCGGCAATACGGGCCTGCCGACCGGTGAGGGTGCGCCGAGTGAGGCCTTCATGGCGTGGCAGAAGTTCAGCCAGGAGTCGCCGGTCTTCCCAATCGGCCAAATCCTGCAGGGTGCAACCAACACTGAACTGACCGCAGGCGAAGTTGCTGCGTACGACGCACCGTTCCCCGACGAGACCTTCAAAGAGGGTGCTCGCATCTTCCCGTCGCTTGTGCCGACGTCTCACGATGACCCGGCCGCGCCCGACAACGTCGCGGCCTGGGAGGTTCTCAAGCAATGGGAGAAGCCCTTCATCTGCTGCTTCAGCGATGACGACCCAGTGACCGCGGGTGGCGACGCTCCGTTCCTGAAGCTGGTGCCCGGTGCACAGGGTCAGCCGCACACCACGGTCACGAACGCGCACCACTTCTTCCAAGAAGATGGTGCGCCGCAGATCGCTCAGATCATCATCGACGCTGTCGGCGGAGGCTGAAGAGATGGCCGGTCCGGTTGAGCTAGAACTCGACGACGGCGCGTGGAGCGAGCTGTCCGCGCGCGCCGCGTTTGCATCGCACCGGCTGATCGGGTGGATCTACTGGGACCCAACCGCCATCGAGAACTACACAGCGCTTGGGCCCGACGCCTGGAGCTATTACGTCGCAAGTCGTGGGGCATCGCTTGCCCCGGCTGGCAACCAAGCGGTGATCGCAGCGTTCTATTCGATTAGTCCGGGGTTCATCGCGATGTCACTCGACAACGCCCGTGCTGCAACAACGTTTGAACAGGTCGCCGACGCTCGCGACGCAGGTGTTGTCGCCGGTCTTCCTGAGTACTCCCCGGAGATCTGTGGCGAACTTGCAGCGATGGCTTCTGACCTGTGGGCTGCTGCAGACGAGATCACGATATCCGGTCGGGCGCTCGCGGGAACCCTGCGCGAGCGCGCTCGTCCGGACGACCAACTGCTCTCGGCATGGCTTGCCGTGAACTGCATCCGTGAGTGGCGTGGTGACACGCACTGGGCGATCCAGCTGGTCGATGACATGGGCGACGTCGCCGCTGGGATTCTCGACGGCGCGGCCCGCAACTACGACGGTGACTGGCTGCCGCGCAGCCGCGGTGCTGACGACGCGGCGCTCGCCGTTGGATATGCCGAACTCGAGGTGCGCGGCCTCGTTACCGATGGCACGGTCAACGCTGCGGGGATGGCCCACAAGGCGACCCTCGAGGCACGACTCGACGAGCTGTCGTCGCGCGCATGGCGTGCGCTTGGCGCCGAGGCCACGATGCGATTCGTCGACCTGGTCGAACCGGTTGGTGACCGATTTGTCGAGCGCATCAACGCCACCGCCGGAGCCAATTGGATGCCTGCAGCACGAATCCGAGTGGCTCGATGATCGCAACGCAGAACACGACAACACAGCAGAACACGACAACACAGCAGAACACGACAACACAGCAGAACACGACAGTAGGGAGGTCGCCGTGGCGACAGTGATGAAGTCAGCGACGATTCCGGCATCGGTCGGTGCGGTGTGGGCGGTGCTGGCCGACTTCCCCGCGATCAGCCAGTGGGCGCCGAATGTCGATCATTCGTGTCTGCTGTCCGACCAGACCGAGGGCGTCGGCATGCTGCGGCGCATCCAGACCGGACGGACTACGGTCGTCGAAACTGTCGAGCACTGGGAGCCCGGTGCGGCGCTGCGATACGCGATCACGGGCCTGCCACCGATTATCCGGTCGGTCACGAACGCGTGGTCACTCGAATCCAACGGTGATGTCACCATCGCCACATTGACCACCGAGATCGATGCTGGGCCGCGGCCGCCGCAGCAGGGCATCGCCAAGGTTGTCGGCCGCAAACTCGGCCAGGCCTCTGACGAGATGCTCGCTGGCCTCGCTTCCCATTTTGCGACATCGCCCGAGCAGCAGGAGCAACACGCATGACGCGCCCCGATGTGATCATCATCATGACCGATGAAGAGCGGGCCATCCCGCCCTACGAGTCGGACGATGTCCTTGCCTGGCGTGGGGCAACCCTGAGCGGTCGCGCGTGGTTCGACGACCATGCCGTGAACTTCAATCGGCACTACACGGGATCGCTGGCCTGCGTCCCCAGCCGCCCGACGATTTTCACCGGCCAGTACCCCGATGTCCACGGCGTCACGCAGACCGACGGGCTCGGCAAGATGGCCGACGACTCCCGACTTCGCTGGCTGCCCGAGGG
>NZ_JBDNIJ010000297.1:0-3406 GCF_041688325.1 Ilumatobacter sp. | reverse complement strand
TCCGGGTTCGGGTTCGCCGAGCAACGAGGCGCGACAGGTGACATAGCTCTCGAAGAAGTCGAGGCCCAGGACCCTGAGGCGGGTACTCGTGGCTTCGCACCACACCGAGTGCATCGCGATCGGTTCGATGGCATCGCGTAATCGCCGAGCGGCTGACGCGTCCTGAGTCGCAGGGGACACGACCCCAGCGGGTGTGGGGACGAATGCGGTGGCGATGACTTCTGCACGATCCATGCAGGCAAAGTTACTGCTCGGGCATTCTGCGTGCCGGACTGGACCCGGCCGTCGGCACGCTTCTCCGATTCAGTTCTGCTTCGGTGGAAATTCCGAAAATCTCCGGTCGATCAGCTGTTCCGTCACTCTGAACCTTCGACTGGCAGGAAAAGGTTTACGTTGGAGCCACGAACGTGACGTTGCTGTACTTCGACGACTGCCCGAACTGGCTTGTCGTGCCGGATATACCAAACACCGGGTGGCCCATCCGGGACACCCACGCTCGACCAACTCCGCTCGGCCATCATCGGAGACTGATCTGACGACCGATCACGACACCAGAGACCCTGCAGCAATCAACGGTGCAGCGCACGTGCGCAATCTCGGCACGAGAACGTGCAACACGAACTCCCGTCCGTGTTGTACAGGGTTCAGGAGTTGTGTTGCCGCGACGCTACGTCATTCGAAGTGATCGTTCGGCCTTGCGACGCGCGACGCCACGATGGGCAGCATCTTCACGGCAATAATTGGTACTCGCTTGAGCAGCACGTCGAAGGCTCCCCCCTCGATGTGGAGCACTCGTGAGTCCTCCGAGGCTGCGACCGTTGCGTTGTGCGTCGAATGGGTGAGGAGTGCCATCTCGCCGGCAAAGCCTCCAGGCCCAATGTTTGCGACGTGTTGACCGTTGCGAGTGACCTCGAGGTTGCCATCGATGACAATGATCAATTCCTGAACGCTGGACCCCTCTTTGATGAGTACCCGGCCTGCGGGCACGGTGATGTCGGTCGAGATGTCGATAACTTCATCGAGCTCTTTTGTATCGAGTCCGGCGAGCAGCGGGACGTTCTGCATGTGTTCGCGGTAAGCGTTCTTGGACATAACGGTGAGCTCGTTTCTCGTCGGGTACTCACATCGTACGTTCTCCCACCGCGCCGTGTCGTCATTGCGGGCAGCTACAGGTGGCGCGCGACGGGGAGCGGCTCTTGCCTCAGGCAGTGATCATCGACGGCTCAAAGTGCTCCGCCAACTCGGCCTGATGGTGTTCGAAGCGCTTGATGAGTTCGCGGGACGCTGGTGAGTCGAGCTGGTCATGGTTGTCGAGCCGAAACTGTCGGTACAGCCGCACGAGCGGGGTGCCATCGGTCGCAACGTCCTGATTCAGCAATGCCCTGATCTCGACCTCGCGGCGCCGGGCCGCCTCGACGATGCGCAGCGCATCGGCGAGTGGCATCGTTCCAGCGTCGACCTGTTTGAGGAGCAGGCATCGATAGGCGTGGCAGAGGAGCGGCCGCTCGGTGTAGATCGAACAACCGTTGCCTCCGAGTGCCGGGCACGGCTGATCGAAAGAATGGCGTTCGTCGACCACGTGGACTGGAATCCCACGAGCGCGCACATGCTCAGCTTCAGATGGGTCCGTAATCGTGACGGAAGCAAACAGGATGCCGTCGCAACAGATCCCACAGGCAACGCAGAGTTGGGAGCCGTCATCAACGGGGGCGATGTCAGTCACCTGCAGGAGGGTACGGCGTGGTGGCAGGCATACCGAGTGCCTCCTCGAGAACTGCCAGTCGGATCTCCAAGTCCTCGACCCGCTGCGCCAGCGACGGCCCGGCAGGCATGGCAAGCATGGCAGGAGTCGGGGACGTGCCGAGGTCGTTGACGTCGGGCACCGTCTCGCCGAAGAGATGCGCCCAGCGATCCTGGCTTTGGCCCGACCCGCGACCGATGTTGGCGACGTAGGGGTCGGCCTTCTCGGCCATCGCCCTGAGCACTGCTTCGATGTCGTCGGGTGACTCAAAGCCGGCGCCCTGCGATGTTGCGTACCGATCAGTCCGTGTCTTCAATTCGCCCGACGACTGCGGCCCACGCAACATCATCACGGCAAGTAACGCCTGCTGGTCGAGATCGAGCCCGAGCGCGTCGCTGAGGATGTGCCGGTGTTTGTCGGAACGGCCACTCCCGTTCGTCCGCGCGAGCCCGTTCTGGCGGACGACAACCATCGCCGCAACAGTCTGCTGTTCGCTGTATTCGACGACCGGCTCACGGTTCGACTTTTGATTGCACGCGTTGACGAGCGCGTTCGTCGACAGCGGATAATGATCCGGCGTCGTCGCACCCTTTTCGATCAGGCACCCGAGCACGCGGACTTCTTCGACGGTCAACTCCATCAACGCAGCGTAATTCGCGTTGGCCTCGCCGGCTCGCTCCGACCAACTGGCGCGACGAAGACCGTGCTTCGCCTCCTGGCCGACGGAGCGTGCGTGCGACACTGATTCTCGTGCCAGCGCTTGACCGTGACGTTCTCGACGTGTTCGAAGGATCGGATTCACATCTCGACTTCGATGACGGGACGAGCCGTTCGGCGCGCGAGCTCGCGGACGACGGTTGTCGATTCGCTGCCTGGCTCAGCGAGCAGGGCCTTGAGCCCGGCGACCGCATCCCGATCCGACTCCCCAACGGCATCGAATATTTGCAGTTACTGCTTGCGTGTGCCGCCGGCGGATTCATCGCCGTGTCGGTCAACACCCGCTACAGCGACGATGAGGCTGCCGACCTGGTTGAACGATCAGGCGCCCGGAAGGTTGACCTCGCGGCTCGGCTCGATGGAGCGCCACCAGGGTGGACAACGGCGACGCCGATGGAGCGAGTGAATCGGCGGGAAGATCCATTCGTTGTCTTCACCACGTCGGGTACCACGAGTCGTCCGAAGATGGTGCTCCAGCAGCAGTGCTCGATCGCCGACCACGCCGTGGATGCTGCCACACGCTTCGGCTACTACTCAGAAGACACGGTGATGGCGGTGATGCCGCTCTGCGGGACGTTCGGCCTGGCCTCGCTGATGGCAGCTGTCGCGGCCGGATGTCGCATCATCGTGAACGACTTCGCCCTCGCACGGACGGCGGCGCTGATCGAGTCTCAGCGAGTGACATGCCTGAACGGCAGCGACGACATGTTCCACCGCTTGCTCGAACATGGCACCGACCTGTCGTCGGTTCGCCTTGGCGGCTACGCACGCTTCAATACCAGCCTCGACGGCATTGTCGAGCGGGCTGCAGCAACGGGAGCGACGTTGACCGGTCTGTACGGGATGAGTGAGGTGCAGGCGTTGTTTACGCTGCGCGACCCCGACGGTGACGCAACCCACCGCACTCGAGCGGGTGGCACGTTGTCGTCACCGCACGCGTCGTATCGC
>NZ_JBDNIJ010000296.1:0-2475 GCF_041688325.1 Ilumatobacter sp. | reverse complement strand
TTACATATGTCATCGACCACCGAGTTGGAGTGTGAGGTCAACGACATTGTTGGTGTCCTCAACTCCCAACACGCGGCGTTGGTCGAACGGGTTGCTGTCCTGTTGGCTGACGAGCGGTTGTGGGCTGGTGAGGGCATGACGTCGATGTCGGCCTGGGTTGCTTGGCGTGCTGGGATGTCGCCCGCAATGGCCCGTTCGATCGTGGCGATTGCCGAACGGGTCGATGAACTGCCTGCTTCGATTGAGGCGTTCCGGCGCGGTGAATTGTCACTCGATCAAATGGCCACGATTGCCCGGAACGCACCGGCCTGGACTGACGTGCAGTCCCGTGACTACGCGATCGCAATGACGGTCACTCAACTCCGCCATGTCCTGCGGAAGTATCCGTTCCCCGTGCTTGACGACGAAGGCCGCGAAGTTGAGGATGCCGACCCGAGTGCTCCCGAGCCAGCCGAGAGCGGCCCGGACGAAGAGCCGGAGACCGAAGCAGCCGCCGAGGCCGACTCAGCGAAGTCATCTGATTCCTCCGATGCGGTGCGGTCGTCGGTCGAAGAGTTTTTGTCGCTGTGGCAGGACGACGACGGTTCGTTCCGTCTCTTCGGACGTTTGGATGCCGATGCTGGGATGATTGTGCAGGCTGCGCTCGACGAAGCCCGCGACCGACTGTTCCAGCGCGGCGACTTCGGTGCCGGGCTTGCTGAGGCGTTGGTCGAGATGGCCCAGGCGTCGCTCGACTCGGTGAGTGACCCGGCACGCCGGTCACGGTTCCGGGTCAACCTGTTCATCAACACCGACACAGGTGAGCGGGGTATGGCCGACGCCACCGGCTGGAACGTGCCCGACGCCATCCGCCGCTACCTCACCTGTGACGGCACGGTCACCCCGGTGTTCGTCGAGAACGGCCTGCCCGTATCGGTCGGGCGTGCCCAGTACGTCGTACTAGCCCGCACTCGCACGGTGATTGAGCATCGCGATCATGGTGTGTGTCGGGTCCCGGGTTGCGATGCGACGCTCGGTCTTGAAGTGCATCACCTGATTCACTGGGAACATGGTGGCCGTACCGATACCGACAATCTTTTGTTGGTGTGCGGCAAGCATCATCGGATGCATCACCGCGGCCGGCTCGATATCACCGGCAACGCCGACCGGCCCGACGGCCTCGAATTCCGCAACCAACACGGCCGGATCATCACACAATCGGGTGCAGCACCAAACCTGCCGCCCGGGCCGCCACCGAAACCCGCAGCCGTGTACGCGCATCCCGATGGCGGCCGGATGGACACCGGGCAAATCTATTTCAACCCGCCCCGCACCTACTACGACGACCTCCGTCAACGTCTGCAAACCGACAGCGGCTACCTCGCCAAAATCCAGCCACCCGGCCTGCACTGACCGGTCGGCAATCTAGCGTGCGGGCCATGGATGATGCATCGCAGGCCGCGCTCGACGCGATGTCGGCTTCGCCGTTGTTCCCGTTTGTGGGGAAGCTGACAGTCAAGCCACTTGGTGAGCCGATGGCGCGTGAGCTGCAGCGTGAAGGCGAGGGCGATCGTCCGTGCAAGTCATGCGGCAACAACGACCGAGTGTGGTGGAGCAACCAACGGTGGAAGGTCACGGCCATCCGTCCCACGGCGAATCCGGTTGGGCTGTTTCTTGAGACCGTCGATCACATCGATTTCGAACATTTCGACACGACGATGGCCGCCGAATTCGGAGTCCTGGTCATGCAGATGGAGGGGGCCATTCGCTCGCTCACTTCCGTTGGCCGGGTGCACATCCACCGCTGGGGTGATGGGTCCGAGCACTTTCACGTGTGGTTCCAGGGTCGGCCTGCGAAGCAACTCGAGCTGTACGGCTGGGGCAATGTCTTGTGGTCGCAAGTGCTGCCGCCGTTGCCAGCGGATGAGATCGATGCGAACCACGCAGTCGTGGTCGATCGGTTCCACGCTGTTGCTGGTGGCATCGTCGCCGACCGAGCAGGCTGACCGCCTCAGTTGGGCGGTCGTGACGTCGTCGAGGCTGGCTCGCCGTATGACTCGTTCTCCGCCACCCACCAGCGAGCTGCTGCGGGCCCCCAGTGCGCCCGAAGGTTGCGGAACCGCTGTGTGGCAGCATCGCCGGGCCATTCGGAGGCGTGGAGCGCTGCTGGCAGGCTCGGGTCTTGCAGCGGGAAGCGCCGCCAGGCGTCGACGAGGTCGATCAATCGAGACGCCGAATGCGCGTCAGGTCGGTTGTCAGCGCTCGGCTCGTCGAACGCCGCCAGAAAGCCGCCATAGCCAGACGCAAGAGCGCCGAGGTCCCAGGCGCGTTCGGCGAGTGCCTGAGGGTCGCCGACATCGGTCATCGTGGAGCGGAACAACGTCGCGTCGTCGATGTCGAGATCTCTCAGGATCGCGGTGGCTTCGCCTTCTCGGTCCGCCCATGGGCAGATCCACACGCCTTGCCCCAGCGAACCGAATCCGGCCCAGCCGAGGC
>NZ_JBDNIJ010000295.1:0-5354 GCF_041688325.1 Ilumatobacter sp. | reverse complement strand
TGACCAAGTCTCAGGCTCGCCGCCGTGCCATCGAACTGCTCGATCGGGTCGGTATCCCGGATCCTCATCTCAGGATCGACAGCTACCCACATCAGTTCTCAGGGGGCATGGCGCAGCGCGTCGTGGTCGCAATGGCGCTCGCCTGCAGCCCGAGGTTCCTCGTTGCCGACGAACCGACGACCGCACTCGACGTGACCGTGCAAGGACAGGTGCTCGACCTCATCGACGGCCTCCGACGTGAGTTCGGCCTGTCTGTGCTACTGATCACGCACGACTTGGGAGTCGTCTCCGACCTGGCCGATCGAGTTGCCGTGATGTATGCCGGCCAGATCGTCGAGTCGGGACCGCTCCACGAGGTCTTCCGATCGCCGGGTCACCCCTACACGGAGGGTCTACTCCTCGCCGTGCCAAGAAATGTCAGGCGCGAGAGATCGCTGCCAACCATCCCCGGTGTCGTGCCGCCGCCCGCTGAATGGCCCACCGGATGCCACTTCGGCTCCCGCTGCGCATACGTCGAACCCGAGTGCCACACCTCGGCGATCGGCCTCACAGTCGGTCAGCGCCAGGTCCGCTGTCGACGCGCAGACGAACTGACACTCGTCGGGATCGACCGGCCGACGTCAAGGGGTATCTCCTGATGACACGACCGCTGCTGGAGATCGCAAACCTTAACGTCACGTTCCGAGGACGGAGGTCAATTCTACCGTGGCGACGCGGACGAGATGTCCAGGCCGTGCAATCGGTCAGCCTGACGATCGGCGCTGGCGAGACGGTCGGGCTGGTCGGCGAATCGGGTTCCGGGAAGTCGACGGTCGGACGGGCGATCCTGCATCTGCTGCGACCGGATTCCGGGACGATCCGCCTTGCGGACTTCGACGTTACCGCTTTCGGCCGGCGGGAACCCGATGGGTATCGGCGAGCTGTGCAGGTCGTCTTCCAGGATCCGGTTGCCAGTCTGAACCCGGCGATGGTCGTAGGTCAGATCGTCGGCGAACCGCTCGGTCTCCACTACGGCATGAAACGTGCGGCGCAGCGCCGGCGTGTGGCCGAGTTGCTCGTGCAGGTGGGTTTGCAACCGGACCACGCCGATCGGTTCCCGTACGAGTTCTCGGGTGGCCAGCGGCAACGGATCGCGATTGCCCGCGCCTTGGCTTCCGAGCCCGATCTCATCGTCCTCGACGAGCCGGTGTCCGCCCTTGATGTGTCAACCCAGAGTCAGGTGATCAACCTCCTGGAGGATCTCCAGTCGACCACCGGTGCCGCGTATCTGATGATCGCCCACGACCTCGCGGTCGTGCGCCACGTCTGCCAGAGAATTCTGGTGATGTATCGGAGCCGCATCGTGGAGGAGGGCAGTTCGGACGACGTCTGTGAGCGACCGGCACATCCCTACACCGAACTGCTCCTCGCTTCTATTCCCGATCCGAATCCCGAAGTCCAGCGTGAGAAGGCTCGTCATCGTCGGGAGCTGGCCGTCGAGAACGCGAAACCGGTCGCCACCACAGGATGTCCGTTCGCCGAGCATTGTCCGCACACGATGGATATCTGCCTTACGACTTTCCCCGAACCCACCCAGCTGCCATGGGGGAGTCGGGTGTCGTGTCACCTCTACAATCAAGGAGAAACCCGTGATCCCAGAGGATCCAAGTGAATTCACCGATCTGTTCGCCGGACTTCGAGTCGTCGAGATAGGCCAGTACGTCGCCGCGCCGTACTGTGCCGAACTGTTCGCGAACGGAGGTGCCGACGTCATCTCCATCGAACCGCTGACTGGAAGCCCGACGAGATTCGGCCCGCCTGGCGCCCCGGACGGCGTGCAATATCTGAGCAAAGCCCGCGGTAAACGTTCGATCTCGATGGCGCTCAACACCGCCGACGGTACGAGAGCGGCGCGCGACCTAGCGCTCTCGGCAGACGTCGTGATCTCCAACCTCCGTCCCGGTCTCGCCGAGCGCCTGGGCCTCGACTTCGAGACGCTCTCGATCGAGAAGCCAACCATCATCGTGGCTCATGTCGATGGCTTTGGTGATCTGGGAGGTGAACGCGGCTGTGTCGACATCGTGGCACAGGCTGCGAGCGGGCTCCTCGCCTCGTTGGCGCTGAGCGCTCGTCCGGACGTCAGGCGCGACGTGCTTCTCACTGATGTCGCGGCTGGCATGCTATTGGCATTCGGTGTGTCGTCTGCACTCTGGTTTCGGGAGCGGACCGGTCGTGGCCAACGGGTTGCCACGTCGTTGATGGCGGCGGGCCTAGCCCTCCAGGTCCGCACCGCCCACGTCGTCGGCGATGGGCAACCTGCATTGATTCGAGTCATCGACGACCTCGCCGAGGGAGCGCAGTTCAGCGACACCCTGGCACGACGCAATGCGCTCACCAACAAGATGTACCCGACGTACGACGTGTTTGAAACCGCCAATGGCTGGGTGAGTGTCGGAGCAGTTCGCGGCAATGCGCATCTCCTCCTCGCAGCTGCAGGTCTCGATCCTCGGTCAGATCTGACCGACCCGGCGCTGAGCGATCAGCTACGCCGATCGCTTGCATCGAAGGACGCGGACGACCTGATCGCCGAACTCGAGCGTGGCGGCGTGCCGGTTGCTCGGGTGAGGCTCGTCGAAGAGGTGTTACTCGACGATCAACAAGTTGAGGCTGGAATCGTTGCAGAGATGCACCACGATCGGTTGGGTCGTCTCCGGTTCCCGGCAGCACCTGTCCGGTTCTCCGGTGCTCGCTACGAGACCTCCGAGAACGTTCCCGACCTCGGCGCCGACACGGTTGCTGTCCTTGAGGAGGTCGGCTGGTCTTCCGCCGACATCGATGATCTCGTCTCATCGGGTGTTCTCAATTGCAAACAGGAAGGAACGACAGCATGACCGATCCAAGAGGGGCGGGGAGCTCGACGAAGTTCGAGGGCGTCATCGGCCGGGACCTGTCCACTTCTCAGGCGTGGTATCCACCGGAACGGACTCCGGGTCCGGACGCTCCAAACGTGGTCGTGGTGATCTTGGACGACACGGGATTTGCTCACCTGGGATGCTACGGATCCGACATCGACACGAAGAACGTCGACGCGCTCGCGGCCGGGGGCCTCCGTTTCAATAACTTCCACACCACTGCGCTCTGCTCGCCCACACGGGCTGCGCTGTTGACGGGCCGAAATCATCACGACGTTGGGATGAGGTTTGTGTCGAACGTGGACGCCGGTTTCCCGAACAGTCGTGGCGCTCTGTCGACCGAAGCGGTGACACTCGCGGAAGTGCTCCGCGGTCAGGGATACGGCACCTACGCACTTGGAAAATGGCATCTTGCAAACATGGCGGACTGCGGTCCGACTGGACCGTTCGATCACTGGCCGGTCCAACGTGGCTTTGATCGCTACTACGGGTTCCTCGGAGGTGCGACGGACCAGTTTGCCCCGGAGTTGGTGTCGGACAATCAAGTCCTAGCTCCGCGCTCGGAAGCCGGCTATCACGTCTCCGAGGATCTGGTCGACCAAGCGATCGCTATGACGGGCACGCACTGCTCGCTTGCACCTGAGCGACCGTTTTTCTGCTACCTCGCCTTTGGGGCAACGCATTCACCGCACCAGGCGCCAACCGAGTTCCTCGAGAAGTACCGAGGGAGGTATGACGAAGGCTGGGATGTCATTCGCAAGCGTTGGTTCGAGCGTCAGTTGTCGAGGGGGATCGTGCCTGCTGGCACCGAGCTTGCCCCCCGCAACCCCGGCGTCCCGGCGTGGGAAGACGTTCCCGAACCTCATCGACGTCTCTTTGCGCGTATGCAGGAATCGTTTGCGGGTTTCTTGGATCACACCGATGTCCAGATCGGTCGGTTTATTGGCCACCTCCGTGCTCTCGAGGTCTTAGACAATACGATCGTGATCGTGCTGTCCGACAACGGCGCGAGTCAGGAGGGAGGCCATGGCGGCACGGTCAACGAACTCCGCTTTTTCAATCGGATCGCCGAGGACATTGGTGAAACGCTCGATCGGCTCGACGATATTGGCGGGCCGCTGACCTACAGCGACTATCCGAAGGGTTGGGCACAGGTCGGTAACACTCCACTGCGCTTCTACAAGCAGAACACCTATGAGGGCGGGATACGCGACCCCTTCGTTATCCACTGGCCGAACGGAATTGTGGACGCCGGCGCGATACGAACTCAGTACCAACATGTCGTGGACGTGATGCCGACCCTCCTCGAGTGCATCGGGATTGATGCACCGACGGCTTATCGCGGAGTCGAACAGCGACCAATGGCCGGCATCAGCTTCACCTATGCGCTGCGGAGCGCAGCTGCCGACGAGCCGACAAGACGGACGGCTCAGTACTACGAGATGCTCGGCCATCGGGCGATCTGGTCGGATGGATGGAAGGCCGTGACAATGCACCGTCAAGGGCAGCCGTTCGACGATGACGAGTGGGCCCTCTACCACATTGACGAGGACTTTTCTGAGTCTCACGACCTTGCCGCACAGCACCCAGAGATTGTTGCCGGGCTCGTTGATCTGTGGTGGACCGAAGCGGAAAGAAATGGCGTGCTTCCGCTTGATGACCGCAGCACCGAGTTGTTCGCACTGCGACGACCGGGTGCGGCCGACCGGGTGGAGTATCGGTTCCCACCGACACTGCCCCACCTTGAGCGCACGGCGGTACCCGATGTGCTCAATCGTTCGTATCGGATCTCGACCGTGATTGAGCGCACCGAGCAGCATCAGGGTGGAGTGATCGTCGCACTCGGCAGCTCACTCGGCGGCTATGTGCTGTATGTCCATGATGGTCGTCTCGTCTACGAGTACAACCATGCGGGAACGGTGACGCGAATCGAATCGAACGTTGACATTCCGACGGGCTCAGTGGAGGTCGAGTTCGGCTTCCAGGCGACCGATGAGCATTGCGGCATCGGGGTGTTGTGCATCGGGGACACCGTCGTCGGTACGACGGAATTCTCGACGCTGCCATTCAGGCAGAGTCTCTATGGCCTCGACGTCGGTCGCGACCTCGGACTCACGGTGTCGAACGCATATGTCGGGCCCAACGAGTTCCAGGGTCGACTCGGCGATGTGACGTATCATCTCGGCGCTCGCCGCGGCGTTGGGTCCGACGCAGCTGCTGCCGAGCTCCGCTCGTCGATGGTCGAGCAGTGACCAGTGACCGCGGTCGTGCGATCATCATCACCCGTCCGCGACACTCTGCCGGAGCAGGTACTCCTCGCGCACGATTCGTTTCTTGAGCTTGCCGCTGGCCTCACGCGGCAGTTTGTCCATGATGTCCAAGACCTGCGGCACCTTGAACGACGACAGTCGCCGGCGACAGTGCTCGAACAGGTCCTCGATCGTGGTCGCTGCGTCGGTCGGA
>NZ_JBDNIJ010000294.1:0-2695 GCF_041688325.1 Ilumatobacter sp. | reverse complement strand
TGGTGTCGCCGTCGCAGCTGAGCCCGACCGTCCGCGTCGACTGCCAAGCAAGCGCGCCGGACTGTTCGGTCGTGACTCGATCAATCCACGTGAGCTCAGTGTCGTGGGCGTGGTGCCAATGCCCGTGGAACGCGATGCGCGGCCGAGTCGCCTCGACTGCTGTCGCGATCAGTGACCGGACCTGGTCGGTGCGGACCTGATCCTCGGCTGGCAGCTGCCACGTTGCCAGGTCGAGCCTTGCCGGCGCGTCATGAGCGATCAGCACGTCGAGGGGTTCGCCGCCGAGGTGAGCGACGTCGGAGCGTTCTGTCATCTCGTTCGGCCACCAGTCGCTGCCGTGTGTGCGGTCGCGCCAATCGACAGAGAACGCCCCGCCAAGAAAGCCGAACGTGAGACCTCCAAGACTGATCCTCGCGCCGCGCGGGATGTACGTCACGTGATCGCTCAGGGCGATCGGTGTGTCGTTCTTGCGATGCTCGGCGAGAGCGGAGTGGTCGTCGTGGTTGCCGTCGATGAACCAGAGCTCGACACCGTGGCGCGCACAGGCGGTATCCACGGCCGTCAGGAACCGAGGCCCGTCGGGATGGTGCGGGAAGTAGCCGAAGTCGCCCACCTGGATCACGATCGGGCAGCCGTGCGCAGCCGCCGTTGCAGCAAGCCCCTCGACCCACGGAGTGTTCCCGTGGGTGTCGCCCGCCACGAACACGCGCCGAACATTGTCTCGTGTAGCGAACGCGGCGTCCATGCGACCAGTGTGGCCACCGAGACGACCAGACCTTGGACGAGTTTCGGCGAGCCCACTGGTTGCCGAGCAAAAATGAGACGATCGTTGCGAAAATGAGTTGAATCTCCCGATGTTCGATTGCTGCAGCGCAGACGAGTACGTTGGCGTCGGCTTGCGAATTTTTCGAATTGCAGTATCATTGGGGTCTCAGGAGGAAAACCAAGATGACTGCATCCACGCTGGAACACACGGTCTTGCCGCCGACCGAGCCGCTTGACGAACTCGTTGCGATGCTCCGGACATTTTCGGGGCCTGAACTGGCGACAACCCTGTCTGGCCCCAATGGCCAGCATTTGATCCTGCCCGCTGAGGTCTTCGAGGTGCTCCGTGACATCGTCGAGGCCATGGCAGCAGGACAGGCCGTCACGATCGCACCTGTCCATCAACGACTCACGACGCAGGAAGCGGCCGACCTGTTGGGCGTGAGTCGCCCGACACTCGTGAAGCTCCTCGAGGCCGGCGACATGCCCTTCGAACAACCAGGTCGGCATCGCCGGGTCCGCCTCGCCGATGTTCTCGCGTACCGGGAGCGCAGTTCGCTCGAACGCCGTGCGGCTCTCGATCGCATGGTCGAGATCGCCGACGAGGCCGACATGTACGAGCGGACAGCGACTCCGAAGCGCACACGGTGACGGTCCGTGCCGTTCACCGTCGTGCTCGATACGTGCGTCATCTACCCGGCACACCTGCGTGACACCCTGCTCCGCCAAGCGGAGCGCGGTCTGTATCGAGCCCTCTGGTCCAACGACATCCTCGACGAACTGCACCGGAATCTCGTCGAGGACGGCTTCAACGCCCACTCGGTCGACCGACTTCTGACCGAGATGCGCCGGGCCTTTCCCGATGCCGAGATCGGCGGCTACCGATCGCTCATCGACGGGCTGACGTGTGATCCGAAGGATCGCCACGTGCTTGCTGCAGCCGTGCGCGCTGACGCCGCGGCCATCGTCACCTTCAACATCCGCGACTTTCCAGCGATGAGCGTCGACCCGTTCGAGATCGACGTCATCGACCCCGACACGTTCCTGCTCGGCCAACTTGATCTCGCGCCGAGCGTCGTGATCGAAGAGCTTCGTCAGCAGGCTGCCGCCAACAAGCGAGAACCCAAGACGCTGTCAGGGCTCCTGGACGCCCTGGCTCGGGCCGGTGCTCCATCTTTCGCCGATGAGGTGCGACGGCGAGTCGTCTGACAAACAGGTGCGGCGGGTACGTTGCGCATCATGGCACGATCGGCAGCCGGGGGACCGGACAATGAACTCGATGTCATCGTAGATCGGCTCGATGGCGGCGAGGTACGACGACTGCTGCTGGACGCTGCGGCTCGACACGGTGATGTCGCTCGAACGATCCGACTTGCAGGGGCCACGCCGACCGATCGACTCTCAACCTTGCGTTCCGAGCTCGACGGACTGAGAACTCGGCGACACATGGGCTACCGGGAATCCATGGAGTGGGCGGATGACGCCACCATCGTCGTCGATGAGATCACGGCGACGGCGCAGAGCGCGCCGTCGCGCGAGTTGCTCAAGCTTGTCGAGCTGGCGATCGGTCGGGTGATCAAGGTGATCATGCACGCCGACGACTCGTCCGGCGCGATCGGCGAGGTCGCCCGTCAACTCCTCGAAGCCCATGAACAGATCTGCGACGCCGGCGTCGCCGACCCCAAAGCGTTGGCGAAGTGGATGGTGCGGTTCGGGTTCGACGACCAGGACTTCTTCACCGTCGACCCGGTTCGCTATGCGGCAGCGCTGGGCGACGACGGCCTCGCGCTCCTGCGACGCGCGGTCGATGATCGACCGGCGACTTCCGATCGAGACTTCGCTGCGCGCTACACCGAGGAAAGGCTGGCCGTGCTCGATGGCGACATCGATCGCATTGTCGAGCTGCTGGGCGGCGATCTCACGGGCGCGC
>NZ_JBDNIJ010000044.1:0-28421 GCF_041688325.1 Ilumatobacter sp. | reverse complement strand
TGTGGTCGGGGTGGGGAGATTCGAACTCCCGGCCTCCTGCTCCCAAAGCAGGCGCGCTAACCAAGCTGCGCTACACCCCGTATCCGCCCTGATGGGCCTGAGGAGCCTAACGAGAGTTAGAGCGCAAACGCGCTGCCTGTTCCAGCCGGCGGCGCAGGCCAACGGCGTGTCCCCACATCCAGCCCAGCAGCGCCGAACGCCTCGGTGAGTTGGTTGACGTGGAGGTCGAGGCGACGGTCGGTCGAGTCGATATTCGTCATTACCCGCACCACGTCGAGGTACGCCCGGCGATACAGCGCGCCGTGCCCGTTCTCCGGACCAGCGAGGACGTGCGCAAGTTCGTGCGCCACCGTAGCGATCGTGGTCTGTGAGGCAGCTAGGCGGATCGTGCCCGAGCCTCCGCCAGAGGCGGCGCACCGAGTGCTCGACGATTGGGCATCCGACCGGGCGGCTCGAACCTCCACTCCCCCGCCAGGCCACCACGGGTCGGCCACAACAGCGTCTATGAGCATTCGTACCTGATCAAACGGCCGGGCCGCTTCGAGGTCGGTACCGTCGAACGCCGCCAACTCTGCTGCGTACAGCGCGAGGCGGTCCGAGTCGCTCATTGCTTGCCGCGCCCGATGCTGCGTCGACCAGAAAGCCTCGATCTTCCGACGTCCGCTCGGCTGGCGGCGACTGAACCGGCGTCCCAACCACCTGCTTGGGCCGCACTCGGCGCCCGAGCCGTACGCACCCGACCGAAAGCCGTCCCTGCAAAATCATCGATCCGAGCGTTTCGGCTCAGTACGGCAAGCTCACGGCGTCCCGAATCATCGACGGCCCGCACTGAGCCTGCGGCAACCGCCTGCGAATCTCTCAGTGTTTGCCTGATCTTCTCGGCAAACCCGAAAAGGAACGACCGTCGGAAGCGTTGGGTCGCTGCTGGTGTCCCTCGACGTTCACGCGCCATCTGCGACGCCGCCTGCTGGTGGAGCGAGTTGTAGAGCACCTCGACAACGTCAAGATCGCTCCGAAAGCCCGCTGCCATCGCAACCGTGCCGTCGGGTCGCGACTCGAAGACCACGCGCACATCATGCACCTCGGCGACGGATTGCAGAAGCGACAGACGCGCCCGCACATAGGCCCCTCTCCCGAGTTCGAATTCGCGGACACGGAGTTCATCAGACAGGTCGATCTCGACGAGTCGGGCCGGATCGATCCGGTGCGTCGCAATTATTTGTGCTGCTTTGCGTGAGAATGCATCGGCCTCGTGAGCGTTGCTCGTTCCCTCTGCCTTGTCCAGCAGTTTGCGGACACGAACCAGCAAGTCAGCGGTGGGATCATAAGTCATATTTCTGCCAATACTTGCTCCACCCCAGCTCAATGCCACTGCGCGGCCATGCGGGAGGTGTTGTCGGTTGATGAGCAAGTCTTCGATGTCAACTCACCAAACCGCCCATTACTGCTCTATCTTATGGAGATGCAAGCTGCTTTGGGTTCGACAGCAACGCCCACGCGCCTTGAGCACCGCGAGTGGGCCGCGACGGTTTCGACTGCCGACGCGGCTGCGATCACTGAACAGATCATCGACCGGGGGATGAGCAGCTTCACGGCTCCTCTCCCCCGTGACTTGGTCGGCCTCGCTGCGGGCAACGACGTGGTCACAACTGGCAATGAGTTCGACGGCCGTTCACTTCGTCGATCTCGCAACCGCACCGCTGTCATCATCTCACTGTTCCAGCTCATTCGTGAAGGGTCGCTCGATCCGAGCGTTCCAGAAATTGCTGACCGCGCGGGCGTCTCGCACCGGTCAGTCTTTCGTTACTTCGATGACCTCAACGATCTTGTTCGGCTGACAGTCGATCACGCAGTTCACGAAACAATGCCGCTGCGAGCAATCACCGACCTCGGTGTCGGCCCCCTTGAACGCCGGATCGACGTCTACGTCGAGACCAGGCTGCGGGTTCACTCGACGGCCTACGCCGTCAGTCGAGTCGCTCACATCAAGGCACAGAAGATCCCAGCAATCGAGGAAGGCCTGCGAGCGCTGACGTGCATCATCCGGTCACAGTTGGCCGAACACTTCGCCCCCGAGTGCGACCACTCACCCGATCGAGAGATGCTCCTCGACGCCCTCATGGTGCTCACGAGTTTCGAGGCATACGACTACCAACGCCGCCTCCTCGGCCATGGCCTTGAGCGAATCCGCCACGTGTGGCACAGCTCATTTGCTGCGCAGCTCAACCCGCTTACTTCCGCCGAGTAGTCGGATCGACAGGTCACCGTCGCGCTCTGGGCCGCTATGCTTGTCACACCATGCGGGTGTAGTTCAATGGTAGAACCTCAGGTTTCCAACCTGACTACAGGGGTTCGATTCCCCTCACCCGCTCCAATCGAGTTCACCTGATCGCCTCAGTTCGGCAGAAACATCTGCTGAGCGAGGGGTCAGGGATCCGATTCCGCCGACGTGCTGTCCCGACATTGCGTTCCCGCATCAGTAGCCCACATCGTTCGAATGATGTCGGACCGTTTACGTTCGGCCGATGACTCTCGACGCACTTCCCGCTACACACATCGGCACCCTCTCGGCTCGCACGAACGACGTGGAGCGGCCAATGGTCGCTGGCGGCCCATTCGGCACGAAGGTCGTGGCCACAGTTTCCAGCGGCACGTTCGTCGGGCCGAAGATCAACGCAGCCATCCCCGACGGAGTCGCCGCTGGCGATTGGCTGACCATTCTTGCCAACGGAGGCTTTGCGCTCGACGTCCGCCTCTCACTTCGAACTGACGACGGCGCTGACATCTACGTCACCTACACCGGGTTCGGCACCCGCAACGAGGACGGCACCGCCAGCATCCGTACCGCCCCACGATTCGAGACAGGCGACGAACGCTATAGCTGGCTCAACAACCTGTTCTGTGTCGCCATCGGCACGACCACGCCCGACGGTGTTGAATACGAGATCTACTCGATCTGATCACCGGTCAGGATTGGTCGACGCCAAGGACGACCACTCGCCGCTGCCGTGTGGGAGAGTGCGGCATGGCGTTTGGTCAATCGTCCGGTCCACCAGCGAACGGCAAGCAACTCCGAGAGCTCCTCGAGCTCCTCGAAGCCGCAGGGCACTCCGACTATCGTGATGCCCGCGGACCAATGGGATTCTCGCAACGTCAGGCAAATGGCAAGTTCACCAGTGGAGAAGCCGACGAGTTCATCGAGCGGCTCCACACCGAGATCCACGGCGACGGACCTCCCCCGGGATCACGTCCTCCCCCAGCGGCCAGAGCCCCGAAACCTGCCGCGGCCAAACCTTCGCCGCGTACGACGGCTGCCAAACGGCCCAACACTCCCCCGGCGAAGACCTCACCACTGAGCGATGTACCCGTTGAAGAGCTCGCGGCCGAACTGCAACGTCGCGGCTGGGTCGTGCTCGAACCCTGAGTCAGCCGACGCCGAGGAGATCGACAACGAAGACAAGCGTCTCGTTGCCGGCAATGAGGCCACCTGCGCCTGCTGCGCCGTAGCCCATGTGCGGCGGGATGGTGAGACGGCGTCGACCGCCGACCTTCATCCCCTGGACGCCTTCGTCCCAGCCCTGGATGACCTGGCTCTGGCCGAGGCCGAACTGGAAGGGCTCCATACGGTTCCACGAGGCATCGAATTCGACACCCGTCGACCAGGAGACGCCTACATAGTGAACGGTGACTGCACGGCCCGCAACAGCCTCGTCGCCATCACCGACGGTGATGTCGTCGACGACGAGCTCCGCTGGCGGATCTTCGGCGGGGATGGTGATTTCAGGCTTCTGCATTCCGCGAAGGGTAACCGCCTCGATGCGCTCCGACCCTCAGCCGGTTGACTCGCCGCGAGGGATCAGGAACGAAATCGCTGCTGGGTCACCCGCGAACTGACCGACCGTCACGACGTACTCACCTGGCTCGGTCAACCAGTCGCCGTCGATCCGGAGGTCGGTCATCGACCAGTCGAGGTCGATCGTTGCCGTGGTCGTCTCACCTGCGAGCGCATCCACTCGAGCGAAGCCGATCAGCCGGTGCGCCGGACGGAGATGGGCGCTCACTGGAAGGCCTGCGTCAACGAACACCACCGTCGAACCCGCTCGATCACCTGTGTTGGTCATCAAGAATTCGACACCTGCGCCAGCATCTGTCCCGTGGGCAGCGTCGATCGAAAACGTCGAGTAGCCGTTGCCAGCGCCGAACGGAAAATGCGCTGTGTTCCCATCTCGGTCAAGCTTCCACTGGCCGTGCAAGAGGTCGTAGTTCGCGTGCGTCGCGTCCTTGTCAAAGTCGACCAGATGGTTTGGATCCGTGGGAATCGCAAACGGCAGGCGGCCACCCGGTTCGGCGTCGCCAACAAGCACGTCGGCCAATGCCGAACCTCCCTCGACACCGCCGTACCAGCTCACGAGCACCACCGACACCGACTCGGCCCAGGGCATCACCACGGCTGAACCGCACTGCACCGACACGACGACGTTCGGGTGCGCAACGACAGCCGCCGCGATCAGTGCCTCGTCGGCATCGCTCAGGCGCAGTGACGTGCGATCGCCACCCGGCGACATGCCACCCTGACCTTCAGCCTCTGCAGCTGGCGTCGCCACAGCGTCCTCGGTCGGGTTCTGGGAACCTGGCGACTCAGGTGCCGGTGCCGGTGCCGCAGCCTGCAGAACGCCCAACGTCGGATGATCCATCGGCGGGAACAGTTCGCCGATGAGCAGAGCGGTGCCGTTGTCATCGATGTACTCGCCCTCGTCGGCCTTCGTGTAGCCAACGACAACGATCACAACGTCGGCCCCTTTGGTCACCGATGTGTCGGTGTCGGAATGGACAACGCGATCGGCACCAAAGCGTGCTCGCAGGCCGGCAAGGGGCGTTACGACATTGGTCGCCTTCACATCGCTCGATCCACCGTCGCCAAGATTCTTGACCGCGGCGAGTCGGCCGAGTACAGCGATCTTGCCGACAGCGCTCGGGTCGAGCGGCAAGAGCGCGCCCTCGTTGCGCAGCATCACGGTCGACGCCGCCGCTGCCGTCCGCGCGAGTCGGCGATGTTCGTCGCAGCCGACCACATCGATCGACGGCTGCGCAGTGAGCACATCGTTAAATCGCAACAGCGTCGCGACGATGCGCGTCACTGCAGTGTCGACGTGCGACTCGGTCAGCTCGCCCGACTCGAGCGCATCGACAAGTGCCAGCGCACGCTGCTGCTGGAATGGCATCTCGATGTCGAGGCCAGCGCGGACCGACTTGGCGGCGTCACGCAAGCCAAAGATGAAGTCACTGACGACGAAGCCATCCCAGCCCCACTCCTCTCGCAAGATGGTCGTCAGCAGCGTCTCGTTCTCACCGCACCATTCACCGTTCATCGAGTTGTAGGAACTCATGACCGAGCCAACGCCCTCGCCGGCGACGCGCTCGAAATGCGGCAGGTACACCTCATGCAATGCCCGTTCGCCAACCTGCACATCAACGCTGAAACGTGCGTTCTCCATGGAGTTCACCGCGAAATGTTTCATGCAGGCAATGACGTGGCGCTGCAATCCACGAGTCAGGTTCTGCGCCATCACGCCGACGTGATGCGGGTCTTCTCCATAGGTCTCCTGGGCCCTCCCCCAGGCCGGATGCCGCAGCAGGTTCATGCAGACGGCACCGGTGAACGTTGCACCGCTGGCGCGCAATTCGCGGCCGATTGCTTCGCCGATGCGTTCTTCGAGCCCAGGATCAAACGACGCACCTCGCGCCATGCTGACCGGGAACGCCGTCGCGTCACCCACCACACATCCGCGTGGACCATCGGCGAACTCGATCCCCGGAATACCCAGGCGTTCGACCTGTGCCGCTGGCCAGGTGTGGGTGTAATAACCGCCCGACGTCATGTCGAACAGCCCGGGCCAAAACGGCGTGTCGCCATCGAGGCAGCCGAGTCGCTCGGCAAGCGTCATCGACGCGACAAGCATCGCTGCCTCGGCGTGGTGGTCCGCGCCAGCAGCTACTCGAGCCGCAGCAGCATCAAAGTGAGTGAGCATCGTCGCAGACTGCCACAATGGGCCCATGCCCGGCGCCTTTTTACACCCATTCGCGAAACCGACACGTGAGCGCTTTCCGAGCATCACACATGGCCGCGGCGCCCTCGTCTGGGACCACACCGGGCACGAGATGATCGACGCAATGGCAAGCCTGTGGTACTGCCAGATCGGTCACGGACGCGGCGACATGGCCGACGCAGTCGCTGCTCAAATTCGCCAGATCGCGTCATACTCCTGCTTCGACCCGTTCACCAACGCACCCGCCGATGCGCTCGCCGAGAAAATCGTCAGTCTCACGTCGATGCCGGAAGCCCGGGTGTTCTTCACCGGGTCCGGGTCCGAAGCAATCGACTCCGCCATGAAGCTCGCCCGCCTCGCCCAGGCCCTCGACGGAAACCCCGAACGACGGCTGATCATCTCCCGCGAGCGGGGATACCACGGCACCAACTACGGCGGCACCAGCGCCCAAGGCCTCCCGCTCAACAAGGTCGGCTACGGCACGCTGCTCGACGAGGTGGTGCAGGTTCCTGCCGACGACATCGAAGCACTCTCCCGACTCATGGCCGAGCGATCCGGCGAGATCGCTGCAGTGCTCACCGAACCGCTGCAAGGAGCCGCCGGTGTCTTCCCGCCGCCCGACGGCTACCTCGCTGACGCGCGACGGCTGTGCGATCAGCACGGCGCCTTGCTGATCTTCGACGAGGTGATCACCGGATTCGGCAGGCTCGGAACGTGGTTTGCTGCAGAGCACTACGGCGTCACGCCTGACCTCACCACGTTCGCGAAGGGCGTCACCTCTGGCTACCAACCGCTTGGCGGAGTGATCGTCGGCCAGCAGGTGCGCGACGCGCTCGAAGCCGATCCCGACTTCATCCTGCGCCACGGCTACACCTACTCAGGGCACGCGGCCGCCTGCGC
This sequence comes from Ilumatobacter sp., assembly GCF_041688325.1. Taxonomy (GTDB): domain Bacteria; phylum Actinomycetota; class Acidimicrobiia; order Acidimicrobiales; family Ilumatobacteraceae; genus Ilumatobacter_A. The sequence continues at coordinate 21,474 of NZ_JBDNIJ010000044.1, read as the reverse complement.
CGCAGCACTGAAGAACATCGAGATCATCGAGCAGCAGAAGCTGCTCCGAGCAGGTCAAGGTATGGGCTACCGCCTCCAACGTGGGCTCAGAGCGATCGCCGAAGACGGTGGCGTCGATCACGTCCGCGGCGAGGGCGCAGTGTTCGCCGTCGGCTTGCGCTCCGACCAAGACGCGATGCAAATTCGCGACGCGATGATCGAGGCTGGTGTGATCACCCGGGCCATCGGCACCGACACGATCACGTACTGCCCGCCGCTCGTCACGACCGACGAGCAGGTCGATCGCATCGTCGACGTCCTCGCCACCGTGGTCTCTTGACATTTCCTCGCTGGGCGCACATCGCCCAGCGAGTTCCTCACTCAGGAGTTGCGCAGTAAATCGATCAAGCTGCTCGTGTCCCAGCGATCCCCACCACGAGCAACGACTTGCTTATAGAACTGATCGATCACCGCAGTCATCGGGAGCCGCGCACTGTTGCGTTCGGCTTCCTCGAGGCAAATACCGAGGTCCTTGCGCATCCACTCGACGGCGAACCCGAAGTCATACTCGCCGTCAGCCATGGTTCCGGCTCGGTTGTCCATCTGCCAACTCTGGGCTGCGCCCTTGCCGATCACCCCGACCACTTCGGCGATGTCGAGCCCCGCCCGTTCGGCGAAGTTCAAGCCTTCGGCGAGGCCCTGCACGACGCCTGCAATACAGATCTGATTGACCATCTTGGTGAGCTGGCCCGACCCTGCCGGTCCGAGTAACGCGCATTGCTTGGCAAACGCCCCGATCACGGCGGCGGCACGTTCGTAGGTCTCGGCGTCGTCGCACCCACACATCACTGTCAGTTGCCCGTTCTCGGCACCGACCTGACCGCCAGACACCGGAGCGTCAACGAACCCGATCCCGCGTTCGGCGCAGGCCGCCGCCAGCTCGCGAGCGAGGCTGGCCGATGCCGTCGTGTGATCGATCAAGACCGACCCTGCAGCCATCGACCCAAGCGCTCCCGTTTCACCGAACACCACTTCGCGAACGTCGTCGTCGTTTCCGACGCACATCATCACGAAATCGGCACCGTCGACGCATTCGGCCGGAGTCGGTGCGGCCTGGCCGCCATTCAGTGCGACCCATGCGAGCGCCTTGGCGCCCGTACGGTTGAAGATGACGAGTTCGTGCCCTGCCTGCTTGAGGTGGCGGGCCATCGGTGCGCCCATCACGCCGGTTCCGAGAAATGCGATTTTCGACTGGTCAATCATGCGCCCGAGTCTTTCAGGTCACGACGCCACGCGACGATTACCGCCGACGGTACAGCAGGACGCCTGAGTGGTAAGACTGGACGCATGGCGAGGATCGCGCGTTTTTGGACCGTCACGACCTGGAATATGCACGGCGCCCGCAAGCCCGACATCGCAGCCGTCGCCACTGCCATCGAGGTTGAGTCTCCAGACGTCGTCGTGATCCAAGAGATCCGCAAAGCGCAGGCCGCCGACCTAGCCAGTGCGCTCGGTATGCGTTTCACCTGGGCCCTCAAGCACTACCCGTTCACGCCGCTCCTGAAGGGCGCCGCTGAAGGCATGGCGATTCTGACGCCGCACGCCCTTGACGCTGCAGGCCACAGCCAGATCAGCAGCGAAAAGTCGAAGTGGACCCACAATCGACGCATCGCACTGTGGTGCCTCGTGGGTCGATCCGACGGGCTGGCCTACCGGATCTACAACGTGCACCTCTCATCAAGCGGCAGAGCCGCCGACCGACTTGCAGAGGCAATCGACGTGGCCAAACTCGTCAACAGCCACGGCGACGCTCCGCCGGCGGTCGTGGCGGGCGACTTCAACGACGGCGCAGAGGCCAGCATCATCTTCGCATTGCCGGGCATTGAACATGTCCCACCATCACCGACTCACCCGGCCGACGCCCCGACACAAACGCTCGACCATGTACTGCTGCCCGCTCAGGCACGCAGCGTGAGCACGACCGTGCCGGCGGGGAGCCCCGAGTGGGCAGCGATGTCAGATCACCTTCCGGTGACCGTGCGTTTCGACCTCGATTGGATCGAGGGTGACTTCACCTGAGCGAGCATGCAGGGACAGGCCCCGCCGAGCTCACTTCTTCTTCTTTTTGGTGGTCTCTTCTTCGCCGTCTTTGAGTACGCCCTTGGCGAGCGCCTCATCGAGATAGATCTCGGCGTCTTCAGCCGACACCTTCAACGCAGGAGAGATCTCAGACACCAGGTTCACCCGAGCACGCTCGTACATGGTGCGCTCGGCTGCAGACAGCGACGCATCACGATTTCGAGCAGCCAGGTTTCGCACGACTTCGGCGACCTGATACACGTCGCCGCTCTTCAGCTTTTCCTGGTGGTTCTTGAAACGACGGCTCCAGTTACTGGGCACACGCGGATCAGGCTTTGCCAACACTGACACGAGGTCTTCGAGTTCGTCAGCCGACACGGGTGGACGGACGCCAACACCATCGGTGTTGTCGAGCGGCACGCGCAAGGTCATTTCGTTGATGACGGTCTTCAGGATCAAGTACTCCTGCTTTTCGCCGAAGAACTCCATCTTCTTGGTCCCCTGCACGACACACGCGCCATGCTGGGGGTAGATGACGGTTTCGCCCTTCTTAAATTTCACGCAGAACCTCTTGGGTCGTCGGATAGCGGAAAGACGAGGCTAGCCCCGAACCTAACGATTGGCGCCTCCGGCAGGATTCGAACCTGCGACCGACGGGGTAGAAACCCGCTGCTCTATCCGAGCTGAGCTACAGAGGCAAGGACACGTACGTTATCGCCCGACCATCGTGGCGCCCGTGACAGACGAGAATCGACTGCGCTGATCAGACGTTCGACGTGATCACCGCGCCGTCGACGCCAGAGGTTGCGCCGTTGCCACCAGCACCAGCCGTGCCCTCTCCAAACGATGCGTCACTGAACGCCTGATCGGCTCCTGAGTCGTCAAACCATCCGTACGAGGAGCCACCCGATGCACCATCACCCTGCGAATCGGGGTTGACCCCACCGGGCGAACCAGGCATTCCGCCGGTTCGGGTGCTGCCATCACCGCCGGCACCACCTGCACCACCGTCGCGGCCGCCAGCACCGCCGTGAGCGCCTGCACCGCCTGCGCCACCACGAATGCGGGTCGAGTCGATGAACAATTCGGCGACGCGAGTCGTCAGCATGCCGTAGGAAGGTCCGCCAGCACCGCCACCGCCAGCACCACCGTGGCCTCCACCTCCCCCAGCACCACCACCACCTCCATTGCCACCGTCAGCAATCACTCCATCGACTCCGACAGCCCCAGCGCCGCCAGGTCCTCCTGCGCCTCCCGGTGCGCCAGCACCACCGGCAGCCCCGTTGCCACCGCTGCCGCCCGCGATGAGTGATTCCGAGATCACCAGGCGGTCGACGCCGACAGCCTGGAGGCCGACCGATCCGCCACCACCACCGCCACCGATCGCTCCATTGCCAGGGGTACCGCCTGCTCCTGCACCGCCGCCACCACCACCGGCCACGCGCAGTGGACCAAACCCACCACCACCACCACCACCAGCACGCCCCGCGATGCCGGGCTCACCTGTTCCGCCGGCTGCTCCGACGGGGACCGTCTCTTGGTTTGCCTGGGACACCAGATTGTTGCCACCGTCGCCACCGACGCCGCCGATACCACCGACGACGCCGCCATTTCCGCCGCTTCCTGGGCCACCGTCAGGCGCGCTGTTTGTGCCACCTTGGCCCCCGCTTGATTGTCCACTACTGCCATTGGCGCCGTTGCTCGTCTCGCCACCCCGGCCGCCAGCACCACCGGCGCCCGAACCGCTGCCGGCATTGCGCCCACTTGCAGATCCGCCGGCGCCACCAGCTTCGGCCACGCCATCGGTGTCAGGCGCTACGCCACCGTTGCCACCGTTGCCGCCGTTGACAGTGCTGCGCTCGATCGACAGCTGATCGACATCCGTGGCTAACACGCCAATACTGACGGCTCCGCTGCCACCCGGAGCCCCTGCGCCTCCTCGACCCGACACCACTCGACTATCGATGAGGTTGACTTCCTGCGCTCCCGCGATCAGAACACCGATTGATGAACCTTCACCGGTGACGTCGGCGCTTGTGATCTCAATCGACGCAATCCACCGCTCAGCGTCACCAAAGACCGTCAGCGCCACCTCGTTACCGGTGATCACCGCACGCCGATCAGCATCACGGTTCCATTCCTCGTCGAACCCGCCGTAGACACTCATGCCTGGTCCCAACTCAATCGTGGCATCCGACTCGTCGTAGATACCCACGCTCCGCACGTAGAGATCGCTGCCTTTTGCCGCAGTGGCTGCCGCGGCGATCGATTTGAATGGCGCTTCCATCGTCCCGTTCCCCGCATCGGTTCCACGCTCACCGTCGACAAACGCTGCCCGGCTAGCATCTTCGAACACCCGGACAACAACGTCATCAGTGGCCACGCCATCGGTTCCAGCGACTTCGAGTGTAAATGCCAGCGTCGCAACGTCATCCGGTGCGATTGCCACGGCTTCGGCGCCGCGCAGACTGCCAACGCCTGCCGTTGCATCAGGGCCATCGGTCTGTGTCCAGCGCACGGCGGCGTTCGGCGTGCCTGGTGCCAAGTTGGCCGCAACGAGCCTGAACTCGTCGCCCCGGTTCACTACGAGATCTGTACCAGCGTCGGCATTCGCAACGATCGGGACCGTCGTCGGGGGCAGCGTGGTTTCGACCACGAGCGTCGATGACTCCGACGCTAAGGCCGTCGACAGTGTGACCGGAACCGTGCCGGGCGCCGACGTGGGAAGCACAGACGACTGCACGGTCGTCGCCGTTCCGCTCTCGCGTGCTGCGACGAACGCGATCATTCCGGCGACCAAGACAACAACCGACCCAATACTGAGCCCAATGATCAGATTGCGCCGGCGTCGTTCGCTGTCGTTGAGCGAAGATCGGCGGGGTGGACCCGCGGGGCCACGGCCGGGGACGGCTCGGTCCGAGTTCCAATCGTCAGTCATTATTCACCATTCGTCTCCTGACGGTAGCGATCACAGACGGCTGCAGTACGGCACACTGCGTCAGGCGTCGAGATGGCGGCGCAGGAACCCCAGCGCAGTGATCACAGAGAACTGCCGCATCTGCTCCCGAATGCCCGGCAGTCGGACCTGGCGGACCTCGTCAAACCCAGGGCCGATCATGCCCACGAAGAGGGTCCCAGCGGGTTGTTCATCCTGTTCATCTGGGCCGGCAACCCCGGTGAGCGAAAGCCCGACGTCCGCCCCGAGACGCTCCCGGACACCCGCAGCCATCTCTCGTGCTGCCAACTCACTGACCACCGGGCCGTCCGAGACGCCGAGCAGCTGCTGCTTGACCGAGGTCGCGTAACTGACGATTCCGCCGACAAACACATCACTCGCCCCTGGAATGTCTGTGAGACGCCCGCCAACGAGGCCGCCGGTGACCGACTCCGCCACGGCCAGCGTCAGACCGCGCTGACGGCACAGATCGAGGACGACGGATTCCATGGTGTCTTCGTCAGTTCCGAACACGAACTCGTCGATCTCCTCGCGAACCACTGCCTCCCACTGGTCGAGTTGGGCAGCGCAATCGTCAGCCGTCTTACCTTTCGCCGTGAGCCGGACCTTCAGACCGTTCCAACCACTCGCCAAGAACGCGAGCGTTGGCGTGTCTGGCGTTTCCAACTGTTCGATGATGGCATCGAGACGTTCGTTCAGACCGCTCTCACTCTCGCCCCAGGTGCGCAGGACCCGTGAGGCAATGACGGCGCGTTCGCCGCTGCGCTTCAGCATGTCAGGGATAATCGCCCGATGGATCATGTCCTGCATCTCGTGCGGGACACCAGGCACTGCGTAGACCACTTTGGCCACGCCATCGATCATGATCGGACAAATCAAGCCGGGCGCCGTACCTCGAGTCTGCGGAATGATCGAGGCGCCGACCGGCACCTCTGCCTGCTGCCGGTTACTCTCGGCCATCACACGTCCCCGCGACTCGAACATCGCGCGAATGACCTCCACGAGCGCCGGATCTTCAATGAGCTCGACGCCCATCACCGCAGCGATCGCGCTGCGCGTCAGGTCGTCGTGTGTCGGGCCAAGCCCGCCGCACATGATGACTGCGTCAGCGTCGGCGAGCATCCGTCGGAGCTGCACTTCAATCCGGCCGATGTTGTCGCCGACCTTGACCTGCACCAGCGAGTCGATCCCATGGAGCGCCAACTCGCTGCCCATCCAGGCCGAGTTCGAATCGATGATCTGCCCCAGCAACAACTCGGTTCCGACAGCCAACACATCACAACGCATCAGCCCAGTGTGGCTCAGATACAACGTCGTGCCAGGCCCCAGCGTTCTCTCTCAGCCGGCTACTGCGGCTTGCGGGCTTGGTTGAGGTACTGGGCGCCGCTGATCAACGCGAGCGCGACAGCAGTCCAGAGCAGTCCCTTCCACAGCCATGTGGCGTCGAGCGCCGTCCATGGCAGGAGTGCGAACCCGACCGCGAGCTGCTGCGCAAACGTCTTGTACTTCGCAAGTTGCGATGCCGGAACGCTGATGCCCTTGCCGCTCACCAACACCCGGTAGACGCTGATGATGAGCTCACGTGCCGCAATAACGATTACCGGGACGACCCAGAAGACATCGGTACTGACCAGCGTGAACATGGCGCCGAGAATGAGCACCTTGTCGGCGAGCGGATCGAGAAATGCACCCGCTGCGGTGGGGCCCCGCCGCCGGGCGACGTAGCCGTCGATGAAGTCGCTGAAACACAGAACAAACCAGAGAAAACAGGCGATCCATGCGCCGCGCTGATGATTCGGAATCGCCCAGAACATGACGGGCGACAACAGCAGACGCCCGGTGGTGATGGCGTTCGCCCAGCTGGCGATCGACAAGCCTTGGCTCTGCGTTGCCTCCGTCGTTGCCATTACAACGCTGTCGATTCCTCGGTGTCGAGCGATGCGACATCGACGCCAGCGGCGACCAGATCAGGCCCCAGTGCGTCGACGATCTTGACCTCAGCGAACTCTCCCACCGTCACATCATGGCCGACGTGGATGATGCCATCGATCTCGGGGGCTTCACGGTGGCTGCGAGCCACGCCCGGAGCATCGACGAGCACCGACATCGTGGTGCCAATCAAGTCATCGCGTCGAGCAGCAGTGATGTCGTCTTGCATCTCACGGAGTTCGGCGAGCCGCTCGTGCATGAGCCCGGCGGGCACGACGCCTTCGCCCTTCTTCACCAAGTCTGCGGCATAGGTGCCGTCTTCGTTGCTGTACGAAAAGAAGCCGCACCAATCGAGCTGGGCCTCTTCAATGAAGCGCAGCATCTGGTCGTGGTCGTCTTCGGTTTCGCCGGGGTAGCCAACGATGAAGTTGCTCCGGAATGCTGCTTCGGGCTCGCGTTCACGAATGTCGGCGATGCGATTGAGGAAGCGCTGGCCGTCACCCCAGCGGCGCATCTTGCGCAGCAACGGCTTGCTGACGTGCTGCAGCGAGAGGTCGAAATACGGAACACCTGAGTTGCAGATCGAGTCGATCAGCGCATCGGAGAGATCACTCGGGTACAAATAGAGCAACCGGACTCGGTCGACTTGTGCAGCCACCGCATCGATCAGCGGCACGATCGAACCGGCGCCCATTTCGTCGGGGCGGTCCTTGCCGTACGAGGCGAGATCCTGAGCGACCAGCACGATCTCGCGCGCTGCCAGCTGTTCGACCTCGGTCAGGATCGATGACACGTCACGGCTGCGCTGCGGGCCACGGAAGCTCGGGATGGCGCAGAAGCCGCACGACCGGTCGCAGCCTTCGGCGATCTTGACATACGCCCACGGCACGGCGGACTTCGGCCGCGGCAGGTTGAGAAGATCGAAGTCGGGCAGCGGCGCTTCGGATACAGGAATGAGCTTGCGCCCGCTCTTGAGCTTGGGGACTTCGGTTCCGTCACGCTGCTCGGGGCGCATGTTGAACGCCATGCCAAACCCGGCAACCTGGTCGACTTCCGGTAATTCGGCGGCCAACTCATCGCCGTAGCGCTCGGCCATGCAGCCGGTGACGACGAGCTTCGAACCCTTGAGGCGCTGCGCGTCGAGAGCCAAGATCGTGTCGATTGATTCGCGTCGCGCCTCGTCGATGAACGCGCACGTGTTGACAACGACAAGGTCAGCCGCCGCAGCATCGTCGGTGGCTTCCATGCCGTCTGCAAGCAGTGCGCCAACGAGCTTGTCTGAGTCGACATCGTTCTTCGGGCAGCCCAGTGTTTCGATATAGAACCGCTGCGCCATGGCCGAGACGCTACCTGGCCATTTGTGCACGTTTGCGTCGACAGATCGGGTGGCATGCCAACCAGCTCTTCGACACAAACGGATGAATGCTGTTACTGGTGCGCGAGTCGCAGCCCGAGACGCGGCCATGGGAACGAGACCAACCGCCCCGTGCCCGACAAGGTCACGAACGCCGTTGACATGTCATCACCGCCGAAACAGATGTTGGTGGTGAAGATGTCGCCGGTGGCGTGATGCTCGGTGTGCTCTCCGTCGGGTGAGATCGCAGTGATCCCACCGTTGAGCAGCGTCGCCACGCACACCCAACCGTCGTGATCGACCGCCAGTGAGTCAAGCAACTGGTGCCCGGACAACCCGTGCAGGACCCTCGTGCGACCGCCAGGCGCCAGACGGCCAGGCGCTTCGAGCGCTCGCTCAAACACTCGACCGGTGTGCGTCTCAGCCCAGTAGAGCGTCGTCCCGGCAGGCGACAGGCCGATCCCATTGGGGCCCTCGACTGGGAAAATGGCCTCGGTGATCTCGGAACCATCGCACTTCGCGTGATAGATCGCGGTGAGGTCGGCCGTACGTGCATCAAGGTCGCGGATGCCGTGATCCGTGAACCAGAAACCGCCGTGACCGTCCATCACCAGGTCGTTCGGGGCTCGAAGCAGGCGTCCTTCGCATTCGGTGTACAGATCGGTAACCGAACCGTCGTGCAGATCAACCCGCTGGATTTTACCCCCGATGTAGCGCTCCGGGTCGTAGCGACCCGGTTGAGATCGGCCATTGCGTTCGATCGGCGTGAAACACCCTCCGTTGTTGCACAAATAGATCGCACCGTCAGGCCCGATGGCCGCTCCGTTCGGGCCGCCCGGAGTTTCAGCAACCTGTTCCTTGGTGCCATCGGGCCACACCCGAGTGAGGCAGGCCGCGAACAGTTCGACCACGATCACCGAGCCGTCAGGCATCGCGATCGGCCCCTCGGGGAAACGCAACCCGTCAGTGATCTCAGTCAACTGCGGCGTCAGAACGGAATGGGCCATAGGCCCATGCTGGCAGACCGCAGCCGTCTCGACTAGAGCTGGCCGTTTTGCTGGAGCAATTCGAACTCTTCGACCGTCATCAGCACGGAGCGGGCCTTCGAGCCCTCGCTGGGCCCGACAACGCCGCGAGTTTCGAGGAGGTCCATGATGCGGCCGGCTCGGGCGAAGCCAACTTTGAGCTTGCGCTGCAACATCGAAGTCGACCCGAGTTGGCTGCGCACGATCAGTTCCATCGCCTGGCGCATCATGACGGTGTCTTCGTCTTCTTCGCCGGCCGAGAAGGCGTTGGCATCAGAGGTGAGATCCATCGGCGACATCGACCCCCTCGACGAAGCGCCGGGCGCACCCAGCGTTGGCGGCACGAGTGCAGGCCGATCGCTGCCGGCGAATCCATGGGCGTCGAATTTGGGAGCGTCGTCGCCGTCTTCGACATCCGTCGAATGAATCGTCTCCGGCGATTGCGCACGCCAGTGAGCAACGACCTTACGGACCTCTTCTTCGGTGATGAAGGCTCCCTGGATGCGGTTGGCAACCGACGAGTTGCCCGGGAGAAGCAGCATGTCGCCCTTGCCGACGAGCTTGTCTGCACCGGGCTGGTCGAGGATGACTCGCGAGTCGGTCAACGACGAAACTGCGAATGCCATACGGGCCGGGATGTTTGCCTTGATCACACCGGTGATGACGTTGACCGACGGGCGCTGGGTTGCAACGATGAGGTGGATACCAACCGCACGCGCCTTCTGAGCGATGCGGGTGATCGACTCCTCGACGTCGCGTGCTGCGACCATCATCAGGTCGTTGAGCTCATCGACCACGATGACGATGTAGGGCATGTGCTCGTACACCGGTGCACTGTCGGGATCCCAGCCGATGGGCTGCTCAATCTCGCCCTTTTTAAAGGACTTGTTGTAACCACCGATGTCGCGGTAGCCGACCGCAGAGAGCACGTCGTAGCGACGCTCCATCTCTTTGACCGCCCACCCGAGTGCGTTGGCTGCCTTCTTCGGGTTGGTGACCGGCTGCGTGAGCAGGTGCGGCAAACGTTGGTACTGCCCCATTTCGACCTGCTTGGGGTCGATCAGAATCAAGCGCACATCATCGGGTGTCGTCCGCATCAGTAGCGACGTGATGATGCAGTTGATGCCGGACGACTTACCGGCACCCGTGGCGCCAGCAATGAGCATGTGTGGAGTGGATGCGAGATCGAGGAAGACGGCCTTGCCCGCGATGTCTTTGCCGATCGCGACATCGAGCGGCGAATCAGCCCGCTTCGCCTCAGGAGACACCATGAGATCACCAAGTGCGACGAGCTGACGTTGGTGGTTCGGCACTTCGACGCCAATAGCCGAACGGCCCGGGATCGGGGCCAGGATGCGGACGTCGGTCGCCGCCATTGCGTAGGCGATGTCTTTTTGCAGGTTCGTGACCTTCGCGACCTTGACACCTGGGCCGAGTTCGAGCTCGTATCGAGTGACGGTCGGGCCGACGGTCATGCCGATCAACTCGGTCTCGACGTTGTGCGAAATGAGTGCCTCTTGCAGCATTTCACCCCGCTTCTCGATGGCCTTGATGTCCATCTTCTGCTCACCGGCGGTTTCAAGGAAGCTGTTGGGCGGAAGGATCCAGTTGCCGACCTGAACACCATCGGCCGACAGGTCGCCCGGCTTGGATCCGGTGTTGACCTTGGGCTTCGGCTTCTTTGCCACGCGTTTGCGCTTCCCAGAGGGCCCGCCAGCCTCGTCGGCGTCGTTCCACTCATCACCGTCGTCTTCGAAGTCATAGAGCTCGGCACCGGCCTGCAGCGCCATGGGCTCACCGGCAACCGAACTGGGGTCAGCAAGTTCGCCAGAAGTGCCCATCCCTGAAGAGTCGTAGCTGCGCAGTTCGCCGCTCGCGTCGTGGTCACTACTCAACGTCGAGATGCTGCTGATTCCGGACCGGGCGGCACGACCCAGCGGCCGAAGCATCGTGGACAGGAACCCACCCGTCGAGGTCGCCATCGTTCGCAATGACGTCTGGGTGATGAGCAGGCTGCCACCGATCAGTACGACGATGAGAACCACCACGGCACCGGGCCCTTCAACCGCAGCCCGGAGCGGCTCCGCTGCGAGCGCACCGAACCAACCTCCGGCTGGGCCGAGGTCGTCGACACTCGCCGAAATCTTGTCGGGCCCACGGAGCAGGTGCAGCAGACCGAGCAGCGTGAGGCTGACCGCGGTCCAGCCGACCGCAAGGCGAACAGGGCTGTACGAACGCCCACGCTTGACGAACGAGACACCCGTTGCGACGAGGATCAGGGGGACGGCAAAGCGCCCAAGGCCCATGAACCAGCCGATCAGCGTCTCAATACCCCGCCCCAATGGGCCGGCGAGGCCGTCGACGTACACGGCGAGTGCGCACAACACGCCGCCACCAATAAGACCGAGGCCGAGGAACTCGTGCTCGCGGCCATCAAGCACGCCACGCAGTTCAGCAGCAGCACGATCGCTGCGAGTCAATTCGGGCGGCGTCTGGTCACGCACGTTCGAGCGTTGCTTCTTCGAGCGACTCGCTGGCATCACCTCGGTGTCGTCTGCTTTCGACGGCGCTCGAGTGGTCTTGGCCAGACGCGCCGAACTCCTCACCGACGTCGAGCGCTTGGCTGGCGACTTCTGGTTCGCAGCGCGCTTTTTGGCAGGCGGCTTCTTCTTGGACGGACCCCACGTGGACATGACAGCTCCAACCGTACCAACCCACTGTCACAGCGGTCCCGCATGGTCCGCACAGGCAACAGTCAACCGAGCCAGAAGTCCCCGAGAAAATGTCGATCAGAGCAGCACGACGTCGATGACCGCTCCACTGGGAGCGACGACGATGTCGAGTACGCCGCCCTGCTCAGAGCGCGCAGAAACGACATACCGCACGAAACCACCCGGGCCGCCCTCGACGCTGAATGCGTCGATCGTGGCGGTCGGCAGGTCGTTTTCAACGCCAACGAGGACCCTCGTCTCGTCGAAGTCGATGGCGTCGGCCGTGAAGGTCTGGCCAGCGGCCCCTTCGATTCGTGGCGCAGGCTCTTGCAACTCGCCATCGAGGTAGATGTACGGGACCGCTGCAGTGCCCCCGTCAACCGCCACGAAGACATTCGTCAGCTGGGGTGTTGCAGTAATTTCGAAGAACTCCTGCGGCCCGCCAAGCGCCGCGTCGACCGCTGCAGCTGCAGCTGCGATGTTGCTGACGAACGAGTCGCCGCCGCCTGAGGTCGTCTCGTCACTCCCGCCAGAGCAGGAAGCGAGGGCAATGAGTGAGGCAACAAGCAGCAGCGAGCGTCGAATCACCCTGCGAGTATGGGCCCGAAATCAACCAACCCTGCAATTCGCCCTTGGGCGTAGCGGGATCAGATCGTGCAAGGTCAAGGAAGCAGGAACCCGAGTTGGCCTCCGCCAACGAGCGGTGAGGGCTGACGCTGAGATCGAGTGACCTGGACCGCTACGCCTCCATGACGACGGGAACGATCATGGGCTTACGCTTGGTCCGATCGCTGACGAACTTCCCTGCTGCACGCCGCACCTCGCGCTCCAACTGCTCAACATCGCGGACGCCGTCGGCAAGGGCCTTCTCGACCCGCGCGGCAATGATGTCGCAGGCTTCGTCGAGCAGGTCTTCGGCTTCGGGTGCGTACACCCAGCCACGCGTGATGATCTCTGGGCCAACCAGGACCTTGCCGGTCTGGATGTCGACGGTGACCACGACGACAACCACGCCCTCTTCGGAGAGTTTCTGTCGGTCGCGTAGGACGCCTTGGCCGACGTCGCCAACGATGCCGTCGACGTACAGGTAGCCGGCAGGCACGCGGCCGACCGGGGCCAGGCCCTGCGACGACAGTTCGAGGACGTCACCGTCTTCACATTCGATGACCCGGTCGGTCGGCACGCCCATCAGCTCGCCGAGCTTGGCGTTGGCGACCATGTGGCGGTACTCGCCGTGGATCGGCACGAACCACTCAGGGTTGACAATCGACAGGTAAGTCTTGATGTCGTCGGCCTTCGCGTGACCGGTTGAATGCACGTCCATGACACCGGAGTGCACGACGTGGGCGCCGCGCCGCAGTAGCCCGTCGATCACCTTGTTGACGCTTCCCTCGTTACCGGGGATGGCATGGCTCGACAGTACGACCGTGTCGTCTTCGCCAAGCTGCAGCCACTTGTTTTCGCCGCGCGCCATCAGACCGAGTGCCGACATCGGCTCGCCCTGCGAGCCAGTCGAGATGATGCACACCTCGCCCGGCTTGTACTTGCCGATCTCTTCGATGTCGATCAACGACGACTCGGGGATGGTGAACACGCCGAGGTCGAGGCCGAGACGGATGTTCTTCTTCATGCTCAAACCGAGCGTGGCAACCTTGCGGCCCTCGCCGACCGCTGCATCAGCGATCTGCTGAATGCGGTGGAGGTGGCTGGCAAAGCTCGCGGTGATGATCCGGCGACCGCGTTCCTGCGCGAACAGCGAACGGAGCACTCCACCGACATTGGTCTCGCTCGACGCATAGCCGGGCTCTTCGGCATTCGTCGAGTCGCTCATCAGCAACCGGATGCCTTCGTTCTTTGCGAGCTGGCCGATACGGGCGAGGTCAGCACGGCGCGAGTCAACCGGCGTGAGATCGATCTTGAAATCGCCGGAGTGCAGCACGATGCCCTGTGCAGTGTGCACTGCGATGGCGTGGGCGTGCGGCACCGAGTGGGTGACCGGAATAAACTCAACGAGCAACGAACCGATATCGACCTGCTGACCGTCTTGGACCGGACGCATATCGATTTTTGACATCAGGCCGGCTTCTTCGATGCGGTTTCGGGCCAGGCCGAGCGCGAGGGCCGAGCCGTACACCGGGAGCGGTTCGCTACGCAGGTCGCCGAGGCCGCCTTCTGAGCGGTTGCGCATCAAGTACTGGATGGCGCCGATGTGATCTTCGTGGCCATGGGTGAGCACGATGGCCGAGAGCCGCTCGGCGTTCTCACGGAGGTACGTGAAGTCGGGGAGGATCAAGTCGATCCCGTGGTGATGCGGGTCAGGAAACATCAAGCCGCAATCGATGAGCATCATCGTGCGGTCGGGATCATCAGGTGCACCCTGCTCGATGACCATGCAGTTGCGGCCAATTTCGCCGAGCCCGCCCAGGAACACGACACGGACCGGCACCTTCGGGTTCAGGGTGGCCGTCATCGGTTGGGGTTTACTCATTATTGGGATCCTTCACGGGTGGCGAGCAGGTTCTGGTAGACCGCTCGGGCGGCGTCTTCGGTGCCGGTCGGGGCTGGGCCCATCGGGAGACGGCAAGCGCCGACCGGGTGGCCGAGCGTCTGCATCATGACCTTGGGTTGCACCGGGTTCGGTGCGTCGTCGTTGCCTTCGAACGAGTAGCTCTCGATCAGGAGGCGGTTGATCCGCTGGGCTTCGGCGATGTCGCCACGGCTCCATGCTGCGAACATCTTGATGTGCTCGGGTGCAGCCCAGTGCGTGCACACTCCGACCGCGCCGACAGCGCCAACCGCGAGCAGCGGCAAGTTCATCGGGGAGTCACCCGAGTACACCTCGAAGTCGTCGGGCACCGCAGCAATGACCTTGGCGGTCTCGCTCGGATCGCCGGCAGCATCCTTGAGCGCCACGATGTTTGTCACGTCGTTCGCGAGGCGGATGATGGTGTCGTTCGACATCTTGCGACCGGTGCGCTTCGGGATGTCGTAGATCATCACGGGCAGGTCGGTGGCCGATGCGATAGCCCGAAAATGGACCTCGATGCCGGTCTGTGACGGACGGTTGTAATAGGGACTGACGCCGAGGATCGCAGCGAGGCCAAGTTTGCTCGCTTCTGCGGTGAGGCCGATGTCTTGGCGGGTGTTCGATCCTGTCGTGCCGCCGATGACGGGCACGGTGACCGCTGCCGAAATCGTTTCGAACAGTGTCAATTTTTCGTCGATGCTCAGTGTCGCTGACTCGCCAGTCGTGCCAGAAACAACGAGCGACTCGTTGCCTTCGGCGACCAGAAATTTGGCCAGGGCGACAGCCTCATCGACATTAAGTTCGCCGTCGTTGTCGAACGGGGTGACCATCGCAACCGAGACCGCACCGAAGCGGGGCATCAGCAAGACCTCAGAAACACAGTGCTGTTCACGGCAATGAACCTATTGGATGACTCGCCACTTCATGCGGCGGAGTTACCGCGATGCGCAGGGAGAATGAGCAGGGAGAATGAGCAGGGAGAATGAGCAGAGGGAATGAGCAGAGGGAATGAGCAGGGACGGATGTCGGGTCAGAACGAACCTTCGGCTGAGCGATCGATTCCCTGAGTGAGGATCAGGTCCTCGTGCAACTCCATCCAGGCGTCGTGGTAGCTCCCGCACATCACACCGGTGAACATGTTGGACTCACCCGACTGCAGTCGGGCGACCGAAGAGGCAAGGCGAGGCCCATAGCAGGCAAGACGGTCGAGTAGGCCGGCCGTCGAAACCAGGATCGGTTGCGCCCGACCGTCGAGATCGACGAGCCGAGCGATCACCGCCGCGTCATAGGCGGTATCGGTGTGATCGTTCACCCCGCCGTTGCGGAGCTGCCAGTCGCCGCACAGCGTCTTGAACTCGGTGTTGAGTTCCAGGTAGCCGGCATACAGCGGCGCCAGCGCGGCGAGGTCGGCACCGGCAAGATCGGTGTCCAGCATGGCCGAGTGGGCGGCGCGACCGTCAGGAGTCAACTGCCACAGCGATCTGGCCTCGCGGAACTGGGCGTGCGCTGCCGCTTCCAGCCCATCGAGATGCGCCTGCACCGCCGCTGCGTCGGAACCGGTCATTTCCTCAAGCGTGTCGACGGTCGCAAAACCCTTGATTCGCAATGCGTGGAATGTGCAGAACTCCGGTGTCGATGTGTGCCCCATTTAACTGACACTAACGACCGGTCGGTTCAGCGGCGAACCCCACCGCCTGGACGACCGTCGGCACGGGCGGCGTCCTCGTTCGTCGCCACCAGAGATACAGCCCGGTCCCGACAAGGATCGGGAGGACGTAGGTGATGAACCGGTACACCAGCACCCCGGCGAGTGCCACGTCAGCCTGTACGCCTGCGGCCACCAGCGCGCCAGTCAGCCCTGCTTCGATCACGCCGACACCACCCGGGGTCGGTGCGAACGATCCGAGGATCTGGGCGACGAAATAGACACGCGCAAATTCCGTGACGCCCAGTTCATCCCCGACTCCGAGCCCGCGCAACGCGGTCCAGAGGATGATGACGCCAGTCCCCTGCGCGATCGTCGTTCGCAGCAGGAGCGCGAACGGTCGACGAGCAGTCGCTCGGAGCGAGCCTCGAACCTCGGCAACGAAGGCCACGGCATCGCCACTCGCCAACCCCGGCGCCGAACCAGCGAACTTGGACCGCACCCATTCGGCTCGTTCGGTGGTCCAACGGTGGGCTTTCGGCGAGAAGAGGGCAAAGGACCAGAACGCCGATGAACCGATCAAGACCGCTGCGCAGGCGGCAACGATCAGTAGATCAGCCAGGCTGGCTTCGCGCTGGCTGATGTCGGCCAACGTCGCCACCAACGGATACCCCCAGCTCACGAAGGCCGTCGCCACACCGGACGCCACGAGCATGTGGACGAACGGGCCCGCAGACGCTCCGCTGTCACGCGCAATCTGCCACCGCAGCAACGTGGCAAGCGGGCCGCCAGCCGGCACACCCTTGCTCACTGCCGACCCGACGTCGCCAATGACCTCGGCGCGCCCGAGCGAGGTTCCAGGCAACAGGGATCGGATCACGTCGGCTCGCGACACCCGCTCGATGATCCCGAGCACTGCCAAGATGACCAGCGTCGATCTGGAGAAACCTCGGAGTAAACCGACCGCATCGACGATGGTCCGACGCTGTACGACAATCGCTCCGACGAGCAGGGCCACGACGACGAGTACGGCAACGCGGCGCACCCGTGAATCGCTCGCCAGCCGCCGCATGAGCTCAAGGTAGAACGATCAGCCAACAGCTGCCAGACCGGCCTCGGTTCTTTTCAGCCCTGGATTTGTGTGCGGCTCACACCGTCGGCGATCGCTGCAGCAGCAACTGCTTTCGCCACCGCCATCGACACTGCCCGGTCGAACACCGAGGGCATGATGTTGGTTGGGCTCAGCATGTCGTCTGTCACCGCTTCGGCGATTGCCTTCGCTGCAGCAAGCTTCATGCCTTCGGTGATGTCGGTGGCCTGCGCGTCGAGTGCACCGCGGAAGATTCCCGGGAAGGCCAACACGTTGTTGATCTGGTTCGGGTAGTCGCTGCGGCCGGTGCCCATCACGGCGACGAGGTCACCCACGAGCTCAGGGCGGATCTCGGGGTCGGGGTTCGCCATCGCAAACACGATGGGATCGGCGGCCATGTTGCCGATGTCGTCGACGGTGAGTACATCGGGTGCACTGACGCCGATGAACACGTCAGCCCCGTGCATCACGTCAGAGAGCGCTCCCTGTTTGCCGTCAGGATTGGTGTTCTCGGCGAACCACTGCTTCCAGGCATTGAGCCCTTCGCGTCCGTCGTACACCGCACCTTTGCTGTCGACACCGACGATCTTGCTCGCACCGGCACCCAGCAGGATCTTGCCGATGGCGACGCCGGCCGCACCGACACCGGAAATCACGATATTCAGGTCAGCCATCTTCTTGCCGGTGATGCGCAATGCGTTCTGGACGGCGGCGAGGGTGACCACGGCCGTGCCGTGCTGGTCGTCGTGGAAGACCGGGATGTCGAGCGCTGCTTTGAGCGCTTCTTCGACCTGAAACGCCCCGGGTGCTGCGATGTCTTCAAGGTTGATCCCACCGAAGGTCGGGGCCAGCCGGATGACGGTCTCGATGATCTCTTCTGGGCTCGACACGTCGAGGCAGATCGGGAAGGCATCGACGCCACCGAACTCTTTGAACAGCAGGGCCTTACCCTCCATCACGGGCATGGCACCCTTCGGGCCAATGTTGCCGAGGCCAAGCACTGCGCTGCCATCGGAGACAATTGCCACGGTGTTCTTGCGGATCGTGTACACGTCGGCCAGACGCTCGTCGGCCGCGATGGCGTTGCACACGCGTGCGACGCCAGGGGTGTAGGCCATCGACAGGTCGTCCATGTCTCCGACAGGGCAGAGTGACAGCACTTCGATCTTGCCGCCCTCGTGCATCCGGAAGGTGCGGTCGTGCCACTCCTCGAGAGTGACACCTTCGGTTGCTTGGACCGCAGACACAATCTCTGCTTGGTGGTCGACGCTGGAGCAGTTGACGACAATGTCGCGTTCAAGCTCCTTGCCCTTTGCAACGAAGCCCTCGATCGCGAAGATGTTGCCGCCCGCCTCACCAATGGCTGTGCAGAGACGCCCGAGTACACCCGGCACGTTGTCCAACGTGACATCGAGCGAGATCGAGTACTGGGTGGCGGGAGGCTTCGACATAAGGGGTCGAATCTACCGCCGTCTCCCCCTGACCAAGTGTCCGGTGTTTTCGCTGTGTCGAGTGTTTTCTGCCGGTATAACTCCAACGAAACACCCGACAGGCGACGCCGGTAGATTCGTGGCTCGCGTGAACAACCTCTGAAGGAGACCCAAATGCGTTCAACCAAGCTCATAGCCGTCGCTGCGGCAGCCACCCTCGTCCTCGCCGCTTGCGGCAGCGACGACGCCCCAAGCGGCGCACCGACCAGTGAGGCAGCCGAGGCCGAGACCCCGGCCGACACCGAATCGCAGACCACCGAAGCAGCCAGCGATGCTTGCTCGAACACGATTGAAGATGGCGTGCTCACGATCGCCACGGGCAACCCGGCGTTCTTCCCGTGGGTGATTGACGATGCTCCCGAGTCAGGCCAGGGCTTTGAAGCCGCCGTCGCACTCGCCGTCGGAACGCAGATGGGCTACTCGGGCGACGCCGTCACCTGGGTCCGCACCGACTTCGATGCCGCCATCCAACCTGGCGCCAAGGACTTCGACTTCAACCTGCAGCAGTTCACGATCACCGACGAGCGCAAGGCGACGGTTGACTTCTCCGTCCCCTACTACACCGCCAACCAAGCAATCGTTGCACTCAACGGATCATCTGCCGAAGGCGCTACCTCGATCGCTGACCTCAAGGACGTCAAGTTCGGTGCTCAGGCCGGCACGACCAGCTTCGCCTTCATCACTGACGTGATCCAGCCGACACAAGACGTCTTCGCCTACGACGACAACGTCGGTGCCAAGGCCGCACTCGAAGCCAACCAGATCGACGCCGCTGTGTTCGACCTTCCGACAGCTCTGTACGTGTCCGGGGTCGAGATCGACGGAAGCTCGGTGGTGGGTCAGTTCCCGGCCGCAACTGGTGGAACGACGGACGAATTCGGCCTTCTCCTCGAAAAGGACAGCCCCCTGACGCCTTGCGTCAACGCTGCTGTACAGGCGTTGACCGATTCCGGTGAACTCGCCGCGATCACCAACGAGTGGCTGTCCGAATTCACCGGCGCACCGGTCATCTCCGAATGATGCAAGAGTTGCGTACGGGGTCAGGCCCCTTTCGCAACTCTTTGAACCCTATGGACAGTCAAACACGCCGCGAGGCGTACGAACAGCGACAGCGACGCCGATCAATCGGCATCGCGTCGGCGAGCACGGCGGTCGTCATCGCAACGATCGTCGTGCTCGTTCCGCGGGCCCCCCGTTGGGATCGAGTGAGGAAGTCGTTCTTTGACGGCGACATCTTCACCGACTCGTTTCCCCGCCTTCTCGAAGCCTTTTGGCTCGACGTCAAGATCTTTGCCTGGTCCGTCCCGTTGATCTTCGCCCTCTCGTTGGCGATCGCGATCTCGCGCAACACGCGCTCCCCTGCACTCTTTCCACTGCGCGCTGCAGCAGTGATCTACACCGACGTGTTCCGCGGCATCCCCGTCATTCTGACGATTTTTCTCGTCGGCTTCGGCGTCCCTGGCCTGTTCGAATCGCGAGCCTGGAGCAACCCCCTGATCTGGGGCTCCGCAGCGCTCATCCTCTCGTATTCGGCGTACGTGTCCGAAGAGATCCGCGCCGGTATCGAGGGCGTGCACGAAAGCCAGCGCGCCGCCGCACGCTCGCTCGGTATGACCAGCGCGCAGACCATGATCAGCGTTGTCCTCCCCCAGGCTTTGCGCCGCATCGTCCCGCCGATGATGAACAGTCTCGTCTCGCTGCAGAAAGACGTTGCGCTCGTCAGCCTGATCGGCCCCGTCGAGATCCTCCGCCAGGCCGGGCTCGACAAGTCAAAGTTCGCCAACTTCACCCCGTACGTCGCAGCAGCCGTCATCTTCCTGATGGTCACAATTCCCTGCACTCGCCTCGCCGACTACCTCCTCAATCGGGAACGGCGCCGCACCGGAGCAACAGCAGTCTCATGACGACTCCCAAGCTCTCGATGCGTGCAGTGCGCAAGTCTTTCGGCACAAACACGGTGCTCGATGGCATCGACCTCGATGTCGCTCCCGGCGAAGTCATCACCCTGATCGGCGCCTCCGGCTCCGGCAAGTCGACGCTGCTCCGTTGCAGCAATCTGCTCGAGCCAATCGACGACGGAGCGATTCTGTTCGACGGTGATGACATTGCCGAACCCGGCCTCGACGCAGACCCAATTCGCCGCCGGATCGGCATGGTCTTCCAGAGCTTCAACCTTTTCCCACATATGAGCGTCACCAAGAACGTGGCGATTGGCCCGCGCAAGGTGCTTGGTGTT
The DNA here is from genome assembly GCF_041688325.1 of Ilumatobacter sp. Lineage (GTDB taxonomy): Bacteria > Actinomycetota > Acidimicrobiia > Acidimicrobiales > Ilumatobacteraceae > Ilumatobacter_A. Next base: position 453 of record NZ_JBDNIJ010000044.1, on the reverse strand, counting down.
GACAAGGCCACAGCGAACGCCACCGCTGTCGAGTTACTCGCACGGCTCGGGCTGACAGATCGAGCCGACGCCTATCCCGACCAACTCTCGGGCGGCCAGCAGCAGCGCGTAGCTATCGCCAGGTCACTCGCAATGGGACCCGAGGTGATGCTGCTCGACGAGATCACGTCAGCGCTCGACCCAGAACTGGTCGGGGAGGTGCTCGACGTTGTGCGCGACCTCAAGGCCGACGGGATGACCATGCTGTTCGCCACTCACGAGATGGCCTTCGCCCGTGAGATCAGTGATCGAGTCTGCTTCCTCCACAAAGGCCGGATTCTCGAACAGGGCCCGCCCGAACAGATCTTCGGCGATCCGCAAGAGCAGCGCACGCGCGAATTCCTGCAGCGCGTGATCGACTCCGGACGCCTCTGACCGTCGATTGCTTTCGCGGCCTCGGGTGTTTCGTCGCGG
>NZ_JBDNIJ010000293.1:0-1997 GCF_041688325.1 Ilumatobacter sp. | reverse complement strand
GATTTGGCCCCGTCGCGACACCCCCAAAGTGGGGCCAAATCAGACCGTCGTTCTCAGTCATGATGGACATGGCGATCATGACGGTGCGGCGGGGTCCAATCGCCGTAGCCAGGGGTGGCGTTACCACCGAGGCTAGCACGATTGTTCCCGCGTTGGGCAGGATCAGGAGACCGGCCTCAAGTGCGCTCTTGCCGTGCACGATTTGGAAGAACTGGGTGAGGAAGAAGAACGTTGCTGGCCCGGCGAAGAACATTGCGCCCAAGATGAGCACTGACGCGGTGAAGTCGCTGAAGTGCGATCCGCTCCTGATCGCTCGCACGGTGGGGGATTTTGCTGATTCGCACGATGCGATCTTCGCTGCTGGCGATCGGGTCAGCGTCCGATATAGCCTGCGGTGTGAGCAACGCTGACGCCTACAAAGAGACTGCTCGGGGTAGCTCGGGGCGATGACCAACGCGGTGAGATCTTGGCTGGCAACCCACAGCTGCCCGGATGGCACACCGACGGTCCCCTTGATCCCGCTGGCCCGGGCGAGTCACATCCAGCCAACCGTGGCCGTGACCGCCTTCACGACGGCGATAGCCATTGGGGCCGGGCGCCGTTGGGGCGCTGTTTCGGTCGGTTCAGCCGTGCTCGCCGGACAGCTCGCAGTGGGTTGGAGTAACGACTATTTAGACCGCGACCGCGACCGCATGGGCGGTCGAGCCGACAAGCCAATCGCTGCAGGCGAGATCACCGCTGAGGTCGTGCGCAACTGCGCGGTTCTGGCGGCGCTGGGATGTGTTCCGTTGTCGTTACTTTCGGGCTGGCGTGCTGCGGGTGTGCACGGTGTTGCGGTGGGTGCCGCATTCGGCTACAACGCATTTCTGAAGGGGACCTTGGCAAGTGTGGTGCCGTACGTCGTTGCATTCGGTGCTCTTCCGGCGTTCGTGACGTTGGGTGGTCGATCAGGCCGTCGTCCACCGCGAGCAGCCACGGTGGCTGCAGCTTTGATGGGAGCAGGGGCCCATTTCATCAACGTGTTGCCAGACCTCGAAACAGACTCGTTGACAGGAGTCCGTGGCCTGCCCCACCGTTTCGGATCAACTGGCTCGCTCCTGGTCGGCGTGGCGTTATTGGGCAGTGCAACAGCCGTCGTTGCGCGGGCTGGCGACGCGCCTCTCCGACGCATCAGTCGAATCTTCGCTGGTAGTGCGGCGGTCTCGGTTGGAGGTGTGCTCGCGGCCGCCGTAACGGGTCGGAAGCGCGCCTCGTGGAGCCTGGCGCTTGGCACGTCGGCGCTGACGGTCGCGCTGTACCTGAGTCGCAGCGAATTCCTGTCCTGAGAACGCGCGCATCCTCGACCAGGATCGAGGATCATGTCCAGATCGCTCGCCGACGCTTGCGGAGCTGTCTGCTGGATTGCTCATTGGGACTGGAAAGCAATCAAGGTGACTCGTGTCGGGCCTCCTGTCCGCGAGTGCCTCGGATTTGAGCATCGACGCCGCTCGTTATGAGGCGGAGCCCCCTCAGGAAACGTTCGTCGGCAGTCTTTACGGCGTGAGTGTCAATTGGCTCGGCCTGAATCGCTCCGATCGTGGCTGCTTGGTGGTGCTGTTGTTCGTCGGTCGCGTACCCGAAGACGAAGTACACGAGCACGGATGCAGCGATGGCTGCGTCGTCGCGCCCGAGGCTTTCACGAGTCAGCTCGTCAATGAATTGCTCGAACGGCTGCTGTGCTCCGAGTCGAAACGCGAATATCGTCGCCACAAGTTCGGCAGCGTCCGGATACCGAAGCAGCTCACGTCGTAAGCGCGATGCCAGCGTCTCAATCCGCTCCGACCAGTCCCCGTCCACCGGTAACAGGATCGGTGCGACAATCTGATCAGCGACGGCGGCGAGCAGATGCTGTTTGTTGTCGAAATGCCAGTACAACGCACTCTGCTGGATGCCCAGGTCGGCCGCGATCCGTCGCATAGCGAGTGCATGCAGACCCCCGTCGGCAAGCAACTGCAGCG
>NZ_JBDNIJ010000043.1:0-3707 GCF_041688325.1 Ilumatobacter sp. | reverse complement strand
TGTAGCCCGCCTCTCGGAAGGCAGCAACGTCGGACTCGCTCGGGTGACCGTGAGTCTCGAGCAGCGTGCGGGTCATCGCGACGAGCGCGGCATAGCTCTCGTCGGCGATGGGCTGATCATCTCGGATCGCGTCGGTGACCTCTACAGGGGTCTTGGACATATTGTCGCCAATGAAGCTGTGGGCCGCCATGCAGTAGTCGCACTCGTGGTGGCGGCTGATCGTGAGGAACACGGCTTCCTGCTCACCCGACGAGAACCCCGACCCGCTGCGGAAACGCTTGTAGCCGTCGAGATAGGTCGCGAGGAGGCCGGGCGAGTTCGCCATCACGCCATATATGTTGGGCACCATGCCCGTCGCCTTCTGCGCACCGGCGAGCAGCTCCGCTGCTTCGCCCTCGGCAGTGTCGAGAGTTCGGGCGGCGAGTGGGCTTCGGTATTTCGTCACCGGTATCTCCTTGGGTCGTGGGGTCGTGCCCCGGTCGAGGGGCGGACAGTTCGGAAACCCAGGTCGCCTCGTCAATTATTCCGCGGCCGTTTCGACCGTTGCATTGGATTGGCGGCGGGTGTTGACCACCCAGAACGGCAGCGCGACGAGGAAGAAGGCGCCCAAGACGTTGCCGAGCGCTGCCGGCGCAATGCTCCACGCGAGCGCAGGACCCCAGCCCGGGCCGATCCCTTCGGGCGTGGCCAATGAGAAGTAGGCCATGTTGGCCGGGCTGTGCATAAACCCGGCCGCCACGAACGCTGACACGGTGAGCAGGACGGGGATGTACTTGCCGATGATCGTGCGTCCCATGACGGCCAGGAATGCGGCCATTCCGACCAGCCAGTTCCCGAGCACGCCGGAGAGCACCGCTTGGAACCATCCCCCGGCGCCGCCGACCTCGCGGTAGCGCATCTTCGCGTCGACGATCTCGGCGAGTAACTCCTCGAATCCCGGCGAGTACGACTGGGCGATGTGGACCGCCCACCCGACCAGGAACGCGCCGGCGAGGTTGCCGAACGCGGCGAGCACCCACAGCCGGCCCACCCGGCCAGCGAGCGTACGCGTGCCACAGCGCAGCAGGGTTGCGGGCATCTCGACGTTGACCTCGGTGAACAGCAGGGTGCCCGACAGCACCACGATGAAGAAGCCCGCCGAGAACCCGAAGCCCTCCATCAGACGCTGGAGGCCTTCATTACTGGTGCCGGTCGCGATCAGCGTGCTGAACAACGCTCCAACCGCAATGAATGCGCCCGCCAACATGCTGAGCACGATCACCTCGGGCACCGTGCGCCGCAACGCGCGCTCCGCGCCGACTTCGGCCATCTCCACCATCACCAGATCCGGTGCCAAGAACTGGTTCATCGGGGACGCGTCGATCTGTCCAGCGATTGTTGCCACCTCCACGGAACCCGACTCGCGGGAGCGGGATTCCCGAGAGCGCGGAAAGCTCTCGACGTGCGCTGTCATCCGTCCCAAATCGCCGGTGCCTGAAGCGGCTCCTCGGCATGCAGAGCGATTCCCGGCAGCAGCGACGCTGCGACAATTCCTACAAGTCACGAAACAGGGAATCGAACGCATCGCTGTGCGGGTTTCCCCTGGCATGGCAATCGTGATCACTCAACGCCAACGGCGCAGCGCTGTCGGAGCCTTGCTGGTGTTCCTCATCTTCGCCGTCGTCGTCGTGTCTGGCGACGGCGATGGCGTCCAAGACACCCGTACGGCGGAAGGCGGGATCGCCATCGAAAGTGAACTGCCGACGCAGCGTTTCGAGCTCTTCGATGGCGCAAGTACGACGTTCGAGGAGTTTGAGGGAACCCCACTGGTGATCAACTTCTGGGCGTCGTGGTGCCCCGCCTGCGTCGGCGAGCTACCCGAGTTCCAGACCGTTCATGAGCAGCGCGGCGACGAGGTCACGTTCCTCGGGATCGCCAACGCCGACATTCGCCCCGCGGCGGTCGCCCTGGCCGGTGACGTCGGTCTGACCTACACCCTCGCCGACGACCCGACCGGCGGGCTCTTCCACGATTTCGGCCTGATCGCCATGCCGAGCACACTGTTTGTCACCCCCGACGGTCAGATCCTCGAGGTGTTCGCTGGCCAACTCAATGAGTCTGCGTTGAACGACCGGATCGACGAGTTGGTCGCCGCATCATGATCGACGCCCCGATCGGCCTCGCGTTTGCTGCCGGGCTCGTCGCCACGGTGAACCCGTGCGGCTTTGCGATGCTGCCGGCGTATCTCTCGTACTTCATGGGGCTCGACGGTGACGACGACGAATCCCGCAGGCCGGGTCTCGGGCAGGCACTCAAGGTCGGCGCGATCGTGTCGGCGGGCTTCCTGGTCGTGTTCGGCACGACCGGCCTCCTGATCAATGCCGGCGTACGTTCCATCATCGATTGGATTCCATACGTCGCGCTCGGCGTGGGGGTGTTGATGATGATCCTTGGCGTCGCGGTTTTACTCGGTTTGGAGATCAACATCGGGTTCCTGAAGGCCGGACAGGGGGCAAGCACTCGCGACAGCAAGTCGGTTTTCGCGTTCGGTGTGTCGTACGCACTGGCGTCGCTGTCGTGCACTCTGCCCGTGTTCCTCTCCGTGGTGGTCGGCTCGCTGGCTAGCACGAGCTTTGCCTCCGGTCTGGCCACCTACGTTGCATACGCGGCGGGGATGTCGGCAGTGCTGATTGCGCTCACGATCGCAGTGGCGATGGCGAAGCACGGGCTCGTCCGCCGCCTGCGCTCGGCGCTTCCCTACGTTCATAGAGTCTCAGCCGGGTTCTTGATCGTCGCCGGCGCATACATCACGTGGTTCTGGTTCGACGATTTGTCGTCAGACGCCGGCGAGCAGAGCCAGGCCGCAGGGGTCGTGGACCGCTGGTCAGCGACGCTGACGAACTGGATCGGGGACAACTCCGAACTCGTCGGTCTGATACTCGGCGGCATCGTCGCCATGACAATGGTGTCATCAGTCTTGAAGCGGTTCGAACCCGATGACAACGACGTCCCCGACCACACCCTCTCGACATCGGGAGATCGACCATGAATCACAGGAGATCGACCATGAATCACAAACGACTTGCCGCGCTCACGATGGGCATCGCGCTGACCTCGGTTGCGTGTGGAGGGAGCTCGACCGCGGACGAAGAGCCGGCGGTGGCCCCGTCCGATGCCTCCGCCGAAGCAACGACGTCGCCCGACTCAACGGCTGGGGACGCGTCGGGCACGACCGCCGATCCGATCGAGGACGGGACCGAACTCAGTGAGGCAATCAGCCAGGCGACCGAGCCCTGGCCGACCGACTGGACCAATCGGACCGTCAGTCTCGACGAGTTCCGCCTCGGCATCGCGTCGGTCGATCCCCGCGATCGCATTCCGCCGATCGACGAACCGATCTTCGAGGCGATCGCTTCGGCCGACTGGCTCGACGACCGCGAGCCGGGCGCGCTCGTCCAATTCGGCGACGAGACCCGGTTCTACCCGCTCTCGATTCTCACCCGCCACGAGATCGTCAACGACCAGTTCGGCGAGGTACCGGTCGTCGTCACGTTCTGCCCGCTCTGCAACACGGCGATCAGCTTCGACGCCCGAGTCGACGGCCAGACGCTGCGCTTCGGCGTGTCGGGGCTACTGCGCAAAAGCGACCTGGTGATGTGGGACGACGCCACGACTTCACTGTGGCAACAGATCACCGGCGAGGCAGTCGTCGGCGACTTCGCAGGAAC